>CAZHGG010000132.1:0-10043 GCA_964531755.1 uncultured Polyangiaceae bacterium | reverse complement strand
CCGGCTCTTGCGCTCGCCCATTTGCGTGGAAGCCTTGCAGGCCTCGCGGCGCGGATAAAGGGGGCGAGGGCTCGGTATCCCGTACGGTTACGTCCGACCCTCGCCCGCGTAGCCACGACGCGCGCCCGGAACGCCTTGCTCGGCCCGCTCGCGTGGCAGACCAACTCCGCGCACGGGAGCTGACTCTCGCGTGGCTATCACCCCGACCTCGTCATCAAGACGGCACCGTGATCACCCAGATCCTCCTTTGCCCAACAGAGCATTGCAGCCGATGGTCACCGAATCTTGCCCGCTTCCGCGTGCAAGATTCGGCGCCCACGACTGAATGCTAACGTTGGGCCTCTCAGATTGTTCGAGAGTCCCTCGATCGCTCGTGGCGGCGAGAGTTGCGGCTGGGCAGCGTCGACCTCCCTCGCGAAGTGGCGACGGGAGATCCGGTCCGTAACGTCGACCTCCCTCCCACGAGGCAGCGGGGGGACTGGTAAACTGGCGGCGTCGGCTCCCCCGCTCGCGGCCACGTCTCCCGTGACGGGCGACGTCACCGGGTCCCTCGTGATAGGCAGCGACCACCGAGGGCCCGTCCGCTGCGAGCGCGGCCTCGCAGAGAATCCCGCTCCGAATGCGTTTGCCGCGCACGGCGTCCTATGCTAGCCGACTGGTTCACAATTTGAGCGGGAGGAGCTCACCATGAAGATCAAGACAAGTGTGCGTAGCGGCATGAGCCAAAAAGTTTATCACCCGTCCGACTTCCGGTAGCCGGCGACCAGGCGCGTACCGTGATCGGTACGCGCCTGAACGTATTTTGCCGGACGAAGGCCGAAACCGGCGGCGCCCTCGGTCTCCCTCGCGATAGGAACGTCCACCCGACACCGGCCCCACGGGCTTCCAACACGCCGGGCCCCTTCCGCTGCTGGGCGCCGGCCACTCCGTCGCCACGTAGGGAAACGTAAGTGTCCCGCACTTCGTCTCCCCGCCCTGGAGCCCAGCGCCGCTTCCGAGACTGGCAACGATCGCTCCCTCTGGAACGACACGCCGCCGCCTCGGAGGCGTCCTCTCCACCTGGCGCCTCGCGCACGGTCTTCGCCAACCTCCCGAAGGTCGGCAACGCAGTAGGTCAAGACTGGCACGACCTCGCTCGCCTCAAGCCAACGGCGATCCGTGCCTTTGGCGCCCTGCCTCCCAACACCTCCGCCCTCTCCGCTCGCCTACGCTCCCTCAGCCAGCATCGTCCTCGCGGCCGCCTCCGCTCTTTAGCTGGACCCTCTCACAGAACACGACCTCGAGTTCAGCTGGACCGTATCGCCCTCGCTCGCGGCGACATCGTTCCGAGTCCGAAGCGCCTCCGGCGCCTCCGCTCTCTAGCTGGACCCTCTCCCACGGCGCGACCTCGAGTTCAGGAGGACCGTCTCGCCCTCGCTCCGGGCGACGTCGTTCCGAGTCCGAAGCGCCCGACCCTCGCGGTCCGCGACGCCTCGCCCTCGCCGGCGTCCGGCTTGAGCCGGACTGCAAGCTCGAGCTCGCTCCGGCCAGGAGCCAGGAGCCCTCTGCCGCGTCGAGCGACGCCACTTTCAGACAATACCTCATCTCCGCCCGCACCGTTCGGTGGCCTCGCTGTATCATACACGTTCTCCCGGCCGGGCAGCGCGTGGCCGCCTGCCGAGACGAGTGCCTCCACATCCCTTGGACGCACACCTCTTCTCGCTGGGAGCCCTGCTATTCTTAGCTGAATCGCCCTCTCGCGTGGCTGGACGGCACCGTCGATATCAAGACTGGAACGCCCCGGCGTCACCCTCTTTGCCGAACAGAGCATTGCAGCCGATGGTCACCGAATCTTGCCCGCTTCCGCGTGCAAGATTCGGCGCCCACGACTGAATGCTAACGTTGGGCCTCTCAGATTGTTCGAGAGTCCCTCGATCGCTCGTGGCGGCGAGAGTTGCGGCTGGGCAGCGTCGACCTCCCTCGCGAAGTGGCGACGGGAGATCCGGTCCGTAACGTCGACCTCCCTCCCACGAGGCAGCGGGGGGACTGGTAAACTGGCAGCGTCGGCTCCCCCGCTCGCGGCGACGTCTCCCGTGCCCGGCGACGTCACGGGGGCCCTCGTGATAGGCAGCGACCACCGAGGGCGTCGCGTCGAAGGCCTCCCTCTCGCGCGACGGCGTGGGCCCAACTTGGGAGGCCTTCGACGCGACGTGCCGGGGGTTGCGTTCACGTGCTCGAGGTCGTCTCGGGTGCCCGCGAGGTCCGAACCATTCTCTCCTTGCCCCACGCAACTTTCGGGAAGACAATCTCGGCCTCGGCGGACCGTCATTCCTGAAGACAGGATCCGGCCTTCCCGGAACTTTCACATGCCTGTCCCCACCTACGACCAGTTTATTGAGCCGATACTTCGGTACCTTGCCAGGCATCCCCAAGGAGTCCTCGCGCGTGAAGCGCACGATGCGGCAGCGACTGCCCTTGGGCTTACTCCTGAGGATCGGGAAGAACTCCTCCCGAGTGGCGCCCAGCCGATATATAAGAACCGCGCCGGATGGGCCCATGATCGAATGAAGCGCGCTGGGCTTTCCCAGAGCTCCCGCCGGGGCTTCTGGTGCCTGACGAAGGAAGGCCTTGCCTTCGCAGCGCGCAGCCCGTCACCCCTCTCGCAAGAACTCGTGCTCAACTTGGCCACGAGTAACGTTGACGTGCGCTTGCGGGATGCCGGTTCACCGGCGATCGCTGTCGCGCCCCCTGCGCCTCAAGCGATGGCAACGGCAAGCCCTGACGACAGGCTTGAGCAAGCCCTAGCTGAGTTGCGCCGCACCGTAGCGGCGGAAGTGCTTGAGGCACTACGAACCGTCTCTCCGGGGCACTTCGAAGTCATCGTTCTCGATGTGCTTCATCGCATGGGATACGGCGCGAGTCGCGCCGACCTGCAACGTGTTGGCGGTTCCGGCGACGCCGGCATTGATGGCATCATATCTCTAGACAAGCTCGGCCTTGAGAAGGTGTATGTTCAGGCAAAGCGCTGGCAGTCTTCGGTAGGACGGCCCGATGTCCAGGCGTTCTACGGTGCGCTCGCAGGGCAGCGCGCGAACAAGGGGGTGTTCATCACAACCTCGTCCTTCACGGCGCAGGCCCTCGACTTCGTTCGTTCGGTCGAGCGCGTGGTCGTCGTCGATGGGGCGCGGCTGGCCGAACTGATGATCGACCACGAGGTTGGCGTCACGCTCCGTCCGGTGCGCGTTCCAAAGCTCAACAGCGACTACTTTGAAGAAGACGCGTCGTGAGATGAGGGCCCCGCGATTCCCCTTCAGCTTGTTCTTTCGCGCTGGAGCCCGACTAGTCTATCGCTCAAGTCAACGGCGATCCGTGACCTCCGACCTCTCCGCTCGGTCACTCTCTCTCGGCCAGCATCGTCCTCGCGGCCGCCTCCGCTCTTCAGCTGGACCCTCTCGCACGACGCGACCTCGAGTTCAGCTGGACCGTATCGCCCTCGCTCGCGGCGACATCGTTTCGAGTCCGAAGCGCGCGACGCCTCCGCTCTTTAGCTGGACCCTCTCGCACGACGCGACCGCGAGTTCAGTTGGACCGTCTCGCCCTCGCTCCGGGCGACGTCGTTCCGAGTCCGAAGCGCCCGACCCTCGCCTGCAGCGCCGCCCAGCCGGTCCGCGACGCCTCTCCCTCGCCGGCGTCCGCCTTGAGCCGGACTGCGAGCTCGGGCTCGCTCCTGCCAGGAGCCAGTCGCCTTCTGCGGCGTCGAGCGAGGCCACTCTCAGACAATACCTCATCTCCGCCCGCAGCGTTCGGCGACCTCAATGCATCATGCACGTTCTCCTGACCGGCGGCGCGTGGCCGTGTGCCGAGACCAGTCCGTCCATGTCCCTTCGACGCACACCTTACTTTCGCTGGGAGCCCGCTTTTCTAAACTGAATCGCCATCTCTCGTGGCTCGACTGGCGCCGTCGACATCAGACTGGAACGCCCCGGCGTCACCCTCTTTGCCCAACAGCCATTGCAGCCGATGGTCACCGCCCTCGCCCGCTTCCGCGTGCAAGATTCGGCGCCCACGACTGAATGCTAACGTTGGGCCGTTTGTCGAGAGTCGATCGCTCGCTCGACGCGGCGGGAGTCTGCGACGGCCGCCCACGGGGCCCGGGTGAGCCTCGCTCAGGTCAGGTCAAGAGCTCTTTCTGACGGGTACGGCCGGCCTTCACCGCGGTCTGCACGGCCATGCCGCCACGCGTGCGGCGTGCGGTGAGCTTCTTCTTCGAATCTTTGACGCTCTTCATCACGAACCATCGCCCTTCTTGTTCCGGACTCCGGCCCGGAGATCGCTCTGCACCGGCACGCCGCCACGGACGCGCCGCCCGGTGAGCTTGCCAGTCTTCTTGTCGCTTTTCGTGTGCTTCATCGCCTATTCCACCCCCAGGTCTCGAACGTATCGACGGAGTCGATTCAGCGCCGCTCCGAGGCCTTGTCCAGACCGTCGATGACGAACCTGCCGGCGCGGACGCCGCTCACAGCCGGGACTCCGCCCCGCGGGCGACGCGCGCCGAGCTTCGAGGTGGACTTCTCGTTCGCGGGCTTCGACGTCACGGACTTCTTCATGGCTCACTCCCTGCGGCGCGCCCCTGGCCCGCCGGCAGAAGTCATGATGTGGCGTGGTCGAGCTGTCAAGGCTCAACCGCCCGACGGGACCAAGATCTCGAAATCACACAGCAATCGAAGGAACTCGACGTCGAGGTCGAAGCCGTCCTCCTTCGCGATCTGCGCGCGGACGACCGAGGTGGGCCGGCCGTCGAAGCGGTGGAGGACGCCGAGCAGCTCGGTCGGTAGCTCGATCGGGTCGTACGGGCTGTAGCCCCCGGCGCGGAACGTGGTGGCCCCCGGCGCGATCGTCTTGAGGTCTCCGACGCGCAGCCGCTTCGGCAGCGCCTTCGAGGCGTGCTCCCGGACGAGGCGCTTGGCGTTCGCGGCCCGGAGGCGCGTCTGCGGTCCGGCGATCGCGAGGACGTCGTGGAAGGACAGCGCGCCCGCGATCTCCGCGGCGCGCGCGTAGAGCTCGCGCTCGCGTCCGACCCACGATCCCCACATGAGCGCGTACTTCGCGTCGTCGACGCGATCGAGGATCATGCCCTGGCTCGGCCGCTTCCTCGAAGGCTTCATCGCCGAGAGGCCGCGCGGATCGACGCCGAGCTCGGCCATGCAGTGGGCAGCGACCGCGTCCTCGACCGAGGCGAGGAGCTTCTCGATGCCCTCGCGCCACAGCTCGGCGCCGAGCGCGCCGCGCTCGTGTTTGCAGTACCAGGTCGCGCAGACGGCGTTGCGGTGGAGCCAGATCCCACACAGCCCGCCGTCGAGCTGGTGGGGGCAACGCAAGCTGCGCGTGTGCCCGAAGCCTGTCTCGCCGAGGAGGTCGTACTGCGCCTGGTACACCGGCGGGATCGAGAGGCCGAGCGGACTCACGCCGATGCGCGCGTCGATGCGCGCCTCGACCGTGCGTCTCCCGTGACCGTCTTCGCCCGCGAGGATTCCGCCGACGAGGAAGCTCGGCAGCTCGGGCAGATACGAGCAGCACTTCGCGACGGCGTCGAAGTGGACGCGCGGATCGTGCGCCTCCCCTTCCGCGGGGAGCATCGCGCAGTCGTCGCACGTCGCCTCGCGTTCGCGCGGGAGCGGCCGATCGAGCAGCTCGCCCATCCATCGCGCGTAGAGCGGCGGCAGCACGCTCGGCGGCGCGAGCGGTAGACGGCGCTTGCCGTTCGTCTTCGCGTTCGCCGAGGCCCTCATCGTCCCCTCATCGTCATGGAGTACCGACTGCCTCTCCGGCGGTCAACGGCGCGCGGGGGTCGGCGCTCATCCCGCCCCGCGGGTCAGCCGCGTGGCGGCGGCGCCTTCGCGAGCGCGGCGCGGTACGCCTCGTTCACGCGCGCGACCTCCGCCGGGTCCGCGGGCGGGATCTCGCCCGCCGCCGCTGCCCGCTGCAAGTCGAACACGCCCCAGGCCTTGGCGCCCTTCGGCATGCTCGCGAGCCGCGGCACCATGTGCGCGTGGAAGTGCGGGTGGCTCTCGCCCATCGCCGCGGTGTAGACGCGAAGCGCGCCCGTGATCTCCTCGAGCACGCGCTCGAGGTGGCGCAGCGCGGGCCCGAGCGCGCGCGCCTCCGCGTCGTCGAAGTGCGCCGGGCCGCCGACGTGGCGCTTCGTGAGGAGGAGCATCCACCCCGGCACGGGGAGCGGCGCGTCGAGGGGGCGGACGTGCCAGAGATCGTCCTCGTAGAGGGCCACCGCGGGCGTCGCGCCGTAGAGAGACTGACACACGCCGCAGGTGGGCTCGAAGGAGGAGGGCTTCACGGCAGCAACCCTAGCGCCCGTGCTCGCGCGGGGGTAGTGCGCGGCGCGCGACGCGTCAGGCAGGGCACCCATACGAGTGAAACCCGAGCGGGGTGCGCCGGGGCAGGTTCACCCGCGCCACCTGGCGCATGTCGCAGATGGTTGCGCAAGCTCGGCGTTGGGGCGGCGAGGCCTCCAACGGCGCTCACCCACCCGACAGCGCCCTTGCCCGATAGTCGCTGGGCGTCTCCCCCGTGAGCTCCTTGAAGGCGGTCGAGAAGGCGGGGAGGCCCGCGAAGCCGACCTCGAGCGCGGCGCGGGTCACCGAACCGTCCCGCGAGGCGAGGATCTCCATGGCGCGCAAGGTCCGGGCGGCAGCGCGGTAGTCGCGGAAGGACTGGCCGAGCTCTGCCTCGAAGCGCCGCGTGAGCGTCCGCGCCGACATGGCGCCGGCCTTCGCGGCCGCCTCCGGGGTCGCGGTCGCGAGGTTGTCCCTCACGAACGCGGCCGCCCGCGCCAGCCCCGCCGAGGACGGCTCCGGCAGGTGGCAGCGCGCCGGGGTCGACATCCACTCGAGCGAGAGCTCCACGAGGGCGCGCAAGAACGGCTCGCGGACGCGATCGGACGCGGCCGGCGCGCGCCGTGGATCCCACCGCGCGGCGTGGGTCAACATCTCCTGCCCGAGCGGCGGGACCTCGAAGACGGCGCAAGTGGGGGGCCCGGCGCGCTCCACAAACTCACGTGCAAAATACACGGTTCGGAGCGAGATCCCCGTGACGCTCGCCACCTCGTGGACCACGCCTGCGTCGACGAAGGCGGCGCGGCGCGGTGGCAGCAGCCAGCGGCGCCCGCACGCGACGAGCTGCATCGTGCCGCGCGCGGCGAAGAGGAGCTGGTGCTTCTCGTGGGCGTGGGGCGCCGCGGCGATCGGGCCGTGCTCGTCCGCGAGCGCGACGGCGGGCGCCGGGAGCCTGTCCACATCGACGATCGACGACGACACGCGAGCCAGCGTACCTCGGAGCCGACGACGCGGGCGGGTTGGCCGAAACCCGAAGGCGATAGGCCGACGCCCGAAGGCGCGCCCGGCGGCGGCGCCCTAAGAGGAGGGCATGCCGCTCAGCCCGCCCCCGCCCTCGACGCACCTCCCCCGCTCGCTCGCCACGCTCCTGCTCCCGGCCCTGGTCGCCGTGCTCCCGGCCGCGGCCGGCTGCGCCGCCGACGTCGAGCCGCCCACCGACACGGGGACCGAGAGCTTCACCGCGCGCCGCCCGCCGCCGCTGCTCCCCGACGCGTCCTCGGCCGAGCCGTGGGGCGGCGCCGACGCGGGGCGCTGGCGCCCCGAGGCGATCGTGGCGAACGCCGCCTCCGCCGCCCTGAACGATGAGGCCCGCGCGACCGACGGGCGCGAGGTCGTCGTCGCGATCCCCGTCCGCTTCGCCACGAGCGATCTCTTCCCCTACGGCGACGGCCAGTCGAACGCGGCGCCCACGTTTCGAGGCGCACCGGGCGGCTCGCGCCCGCCGGTCGTCGCGACGCTGGTGCGAGGGACCTCGGCGCCTCCGCGCGTCACGATCCGCTTCGACCGCGCGCTCCCCACGGACGCGACCGCCATCGACCTCGCGGTCCCCTCCCCCGGCGGGGGCGTCACGTGGATCGCGCTCGAGGGGACGCGCACCGCCAGCGGCGACCTCGAGGCGGCGTGGGAGCCCGCGGAGACCCTCGGCCTCGGTGGCCGGCTCACGACCCTGGCGTTCAGCGCGCGCCCCCGGGGCTGGGGCGACGCGTTCCCCAGCACCTTCCGCCAGGCCGGCCGCGACGCGCGCGCGCTGCGCGCCGGCGCGCAGGTCTTCGCCGACGTGCGCCGCCTGCTCGACCGCGAGCGCATCGCGAGCCCGGGCGACGCCCCCGGCGGCGCGCTCGAGCGACTCCTCTCGCACGCGTTCGCCGCGCCCTACAACGGGGGCTTCACCGGGCACGTCGAGCCCTACGTCACGAGCGACGTGCACGGGCGCCTCCCGCAGCAGCACGCGCAGCTCGTGACCGCCGTCGGCGGCGGTCGCACCTGGGTCGCGTCGGAGCGACCGGGCGGCTACAAGGTGATGTACCAGTGCCTCGAGGCGCGGGATCCACGCGCCGAGCGCGAGGCGCCGCACGGCGGGGTCGCGAGCGGCAGCGGGTGGCACAAGATCGGCGACCGCGCCGAGACGTTCGTGAACGACCTCGAGGGGGCACCTTTCCTCGTGGGCGCCGGCACGGAGCGGCCGCTCGGCGACGGCCTGGGCGCGGGCGGCTTCGCGTGGGGCCTCACGGACGTGGTGACCGTGCGCTGGCTCGCCCACGGCGAGGCGATGGTCACGCCGCGCGGCGGCCTCCACTGGCTCGTGGCGACCGGCGCGCGCCCGAGCTGTGGGGAGATCGTCGTGAGCCCCGAGGGCGCGGACCTGGCGGGTGGAGAGCCCTGACGCGAGCCTTCAGCCGCCGCACGCCGACGCGCACGCCTTGCTGGCGCACGTGAAGAGCCCGCTCGACTCGTTGCAGGCGCCGCACGTGGAGTCGAGCGTGCACTTCTTGCAGTCCTCGGGCGAGGTGCAGGTGCAGATGCACTCGCCGTAGCTCTTGCACGCGCCGACGATCGCGCCCGGCGCGGGCTTGTCGCCGAAGCACTTCGCGAACTCGGTGGGACACGCGCGCTGGTAACACGCGAAGCAGCCCTCGGTGAACGACGCGCCGCACTTGGCGCCGCCGCCCGCGAGGCCAGGGAACGTGACCGCGCCGTCGCCCACGAAGCCGCGGCTGAAGTGGGTGATCGACGCCGTGGCGCGCCCGCCCGCCACGGTCGTGGCCAGCTTCTCCCACGTGGCGCCGTCGCTGGAGGACCAGAACACGGCGGCCTTCGCGGCGTCGCCCGTGAAGGCGAACGAGACCGTCGCGGGCGCCTTGAAGGTCGTGCCCGCGGGCTCGAAGGTGACGACCTCCGAGAAGCGCGACGCGCCCGTGGGCGCGGCCCCGCCGACCGAGAGCGCGATGTTGGTCGCGGAGGAGAGGGCGTTCGCGGGGATCGTCAAGGTGACGGCGTCGCCGGCGGTGACGCTGCCGCCCGCGGGCCCGATGGACGAGGACACCGGCGCGACGCTGGGCGCTCCGGAGTCCGTGCCCGTGCCCGGGGTCGTGGTCGAGCACGCGACCGTCAGCGCCGCGAGCGCCACAACACACCCCATCGCCCCCAAAGCTCGCCGCAGCGTCATCATGCCCCCAGCCGCGGGTCCGCTCCGCCCCGCCTCTCACGTGATCGTCGCATCGGCCCGGAGCGACCGCAAGCCCACAAAAATGCGGAGCCCGCCGCGGCGCGGGGCCGGGCTCGGGGCGAAACCTGCGGACCTCGCGGCCCGCGCGGCTCACATGTGGGCGATGATGTTGTCGCCGAACTCGGAGCACTTCACCTCGGTCGCGCCCTCCATCTGGCGGGCGAAATCGTAGGTGACCTTCTTCGAGCCGATGGCGCCGTTCATGCCCTTGATGAGCAGGTCGGCCGCCTCGATCCAGCCGAGGTGACGGAGCATCATCTCGCCGGAGAGCACGACGCTGCCGGGGTTCACCTTGTCGAGGTCGGCGTACTTCGGCGCCGTGCCGTGCGTCGCCTCGAAGATGGCGTGCCCGGTCACGTAGTTGATGTTGCCGCCCGGCGCGATGCCGATGCCGCCGACCTGCGCGGCGAGCGCGTCGGAGAGGTAGT
>CAZHGG010000131.1:0-10059 GCA_964531755.1 uncultured Polyangiaceae bacterium | reverse complement strand
CGCAAGGCGCTCGGCAAATACGAGGAGCTCGTCGAGATGCTCCTCGAGCGCAGCCAGACCGCGCCCCCGGGCGAGGCGAGGGGCCACGCCCTCGCGGAGATCGGCCGCCTCTACGCCGGCGAGCTCGACGACATCGATCAGTCGCTGGTCGCCTTCGCCCAGGCGCTCTGCGAGGTCCCCTCGGACGACGAGATCGCCTCCGAGATCGAGCGCCTCGCCGGCACGAAGCAGGAGCTCTGGACCGAGGCCCTCGACGCCATCACGGAGGCCATCAAGAACCCCGAGACCGGCGCCTCCGACCGGCACGTGCTCCTCGTCCGCGCGGCGCGCTGGTACGAGCTCAAGCTCGGGCGCGCCGACCTGGCGCTGCTCGCCTACCAGCAGGTGCTCTCCCAGGAGCCCGCCAACGAGAGCGCCGCGGAGGGGCTCACGAACATCTACCGGCGCGCGCAGCAGTGGCCGGAGCTCACCGCGCTCCTCATCGCGCGCGCGGACGCGGCGACGAGCACCCCCAAGTCGCGCGATCTCCGCGTCGAGGCCGCGGAGCTGCTCGAGACCAAGCTGTCCGACACGAAGCGCGCCGCCGACATCTTCACGGCCGTGCTCGCCGACGATCCCGGCCACGTGCGGGCGAGCGACGCCCTCGGGCGCATCGCCGAGCGCACGGGCGATTTCCAGACCTTCGTGCGCATCCTCTCGGCGCGCGCCGAGGCGCGGCGAGGCCGCGACAAGGCCGAGGCGCTGTGCAAGGTGGCCGAGGTCTACGAGGACCACCTCTCGAACCTGCCCGAGGCCACGCGCCAGTTCGAGGCGGTGCTCGCGCTGGACCCCACGAACCTCACCGCGCTGAAGGGCCTCGATCGCATCTTCAGCCGCACGGGGCGCTACCGCGAGCTGCTCGACGTGCTCGACCGGCAGATCCACGTCGCGGCCACGCCTCGCCAGAAGATCAACATTCTCGAGCGGATGTCCGCGCTGCACGACGAGGAGTTCCTCGACCACGCGAAGGCGGCCGAGTGCCTCGAGGACATCCTCCTCATCGACGGGTCGAACGACGGCGCGCTCACGGCGCTCGCGCGCCACTACCGCGCGCTCGACAAGTGGGAGCGCGTCGTCGGCATCTACGAAAAGCACGCCGCGACCACCACGGATCAGGCGCGCAAGGTGGAGATCCTCGTCGCGAAGGCGCGCACGCTCGCCGAGCAGATCGGCTCCCCCGAGCGCGCCACGAAGGTCTACGAGGCCGCGCTCGCGCTCAAACCCGACCACGCGGGCGCCCTCGAGGCCATCGCGCACCTCCGCGAGCTGTCGGGCGACGCGCACGCCGCGCTCAGCGCGATCGAGACCCTCGCCATCAAGGCGGAGACCCCCGAGGCGCGGGCCGAGCAGTGGATGCGCGCCGCCCGGCTGCTCGAGGCGCGCGGTGACAAGGACGGCGCGATCGAGCGCTTCAAGCTCGCCCTCCAGGCGAACCCGAAGGACCCAACCGCGGCGTCGAACCTGCGCAAGGCCTACACCGAGCGCGGCGACACGCAGAGCGTGATCGACCTCATCGAGAAGGAGCTCCAGTTCGCCGAGGGCAACCTCGCGAAGGCCCGCCTCCACGCCGAGCTCGCCAAGGCGCTCATGAGCCAGGGCCCGCGCGGCCGGGACGACGCGAGCGCGGCCGCCAAGAGGGCCGTCGAGCTCGACGGCTCCAACGCCGAGGCGCTCCTCGTGCTCGGCGACCTCGCCTTCGACGGCGATCGCATGCTCGAGGCGTCGAAGCTCTACGAGTCGCTCGTGACGCGAACGCAGGTGCTCTCTCGCGAGGAGGCCGTGCGCGTGCTCGTGCGGTTCATCGAGGCGTTCGGCAAGACCAACCGACCCGCGCACGCGTCGCGCCCGTCGTTCGCGCCGTCGGCGCCCGGCGAGGCCGGCAGCCTGTCGTCCATCAAGTCGGTGGCCCCGCCCTCCATGACGAACCCGCGCCTCCTGTCGGCCATCGAGGCCCTGAAGGAGCAGGCGCAAGGCGAGGTCGAGCCGTTGTCGCGCGCCGCGACCGCGCTGTTCGAGTACGGCGATCCCCAGTCGGCCTACCAAATGCACGAGGACCTGCTCTCGCGCTACGGGCACAAGCTCGTGGGCACCGAGCGCGCCGAGGCCCTCTACCACCTCGGCGAGAGCGCGCGCCGCAGCGGCGATCTCGCCGCCGCCGAGGCCCCGCTCCGCGAGGCCGCGGACCTCGACCCCTCCAACCCGCGCCCGTCGCGCGCGCTGGCCAAGGTGTTCGACGCGCTCGAGAACTGGACGGAGGCGGTGGCGGTCCGCAAGCGCCGTGTGGAGGTGGCCCTCGGCACCGAGCGCTTCGACCTGCTCCTCGAGATCGGTGACATCCAGTTCCAGAAGCTCCAGGACCGCGCCTCGGCGCAGAAGAACTACGTCGCCGCCCTCGAAGAGCGACCGGACGACCGCAAGCTGCTCACGAAGCTCATGCAGCTCTACTCCGAGGAGCAGAACTGGGAGAAGCTCATCGACGTCGTCACGCGCCTCGCCGACTTCGTCGACGACGCGAAGCAGCGCGCGAAGTACATGCACACCGCGGCGACCATCGCCCGGCGGCAGGTCAAGAACCTCGACCAGGCGATCGAGTTCTACGAGAAGGCGCTCAAGTTCGATCCCAGCATCTCCAAGGCGGTCGACGAGCTCGTCGAGCTCTACCGCGAGAAGGGCGATCACGTGCGCGTCGAGCGCATGCTCAAGTCCCAGCTCGACGCGGCGAAGGAGGCCGCCGACCGCGGCGCGATCGTCACGATCCTCGACGACCTCGGCCGCCTCTACCACGAACACCTGAACGAGCCCGAGCTGGCGATCGACGCGTTCGAGGCGGCGCAGGCCTTCGACCCCGAGGACAAGGCGCGCGGCGAGCGGCTCGCCGAGCTCTACGCCTCGGATCCGGCGCAGTACTTGGACAAGGCGGTGCGCGCGCAGGCGCAGATGCTCCGCAAGAACCCCTATCGGGTCGAGAGCTACAAGCTCCTGCGCAAGCTCTTCACGGACTCGAAGAAGCCCGATCCCGCGTGGTGCCTCTGCCAGGCGCTGGCCGTGCTGAAGCTCGCCGAGCCCGACGAGGAGCGCTTCTTCAAGAAGCACCGCGCGGAGAACGCCGCGGCTGCGCAAGCGGCGCTCGGCGACGACGACTGGGGCCACCTCACGCACAGCGATCTCGATCCGCTGCTCACGCGCATCTTCACGCTCGTGCAGCCCACGATCATCCGCGCGCGCACGCAGACCCTCGAGGCCCTCGGGTACGACGCGCGGTACGCGATCGACACGTCCCTCCACCCGTACCCCATCTCCCAGACACTCTTCTACGTGCAGGGCGTGCTGGGCCTGGCGCCGGCGACCGTATTCCAAAACCCGAATGATCCTGGCGCGTTGGGATTTGTTCACGCGCAGACCCCTGCGGTGCTCCTCGGCCGCGCCGCCTTCGAGCTCAACGCCCCCACGCAGGTGCTCGCCTTCCTCGCGGGGCGCCACCTCGCGTACCTCCGCCCGGGCTTCTACGTTCGCCAGCTCGTGCCCACCGGCACCGGCCTGAAGGCGTGGCTCTTCGCCGCCATCAAGCTGGTGGTGCCGCAGTTCCCGGTCACCCCCGACCTCCAGGCCCAGGTCGAGGAGGCCCTCGCCGCCATTAACCAGGACTTCCACGGGGCGCAGCGCGACGTGCTGGGCAGCGTGGTCTCCAAGCTGCTCCAGGCGGGCGGCGCGCTCGACCTGAAGCGCTGGGTCGCCGCCGTCGACTACACCGCCGATCGCGCCGGGTTCTTGCTCGCGCACGACCTGCAGGTGAGCGCCGAGACCCTCCGCATGAACGAGGAGGGCGCGAGCGTGCCGGTGAAGGAGCGCATGAAGGAGCTCGTGCTCTTCAGCACGTCCGAGGACTACTTCGCGCTGCGCCAGAGGCTGTCGATCGCGATCGACTCTTGAGCGAGCGCGGCGCCGAACCCGCCGCCGAGGCGCCGGGGGAGGCCCCGGGGGAGCTGAAGCGCTCCCTCGGCCTCCTCGACGCCACGATGCTCGTCGTGTCCTCGGTGATCGGCGTGGGCATCTTTTTCACCCCCGGGGCGGTGGCGCAGGCGCTGCCGAGCCGCGGGTGGTTCTTCGCAGCCTGGCTCGTCGGCGGCCTCCTCTCGCTGGCCGGCGCGCTCGCCAACGCGGAGCTGGGCGCCATGTACCCGAAGGCGGGCGGCGACTACGTGTACCTCCGCGAGGCGTACCACCCGCTCGCGGGGTTCCTGGTCGGGTGGCTCTCGTTCTTCGTCATCTACGCGGGCACCGTCGCCACGCTCGCGATCGGGTTTGCCAACGGCGTCGCGGGCCTCGTGGCCATCCACCCGGTGGCGAAACACGCGCTCGCCGGTGGGGTCGTGGTGCTCACGTCTGCGGTGAACGCGCTGGGCGTGCGCGCGGGCGCGACGGTGAACAACCTCACGGCGGTGGTCAAGGTCCTCGCCCTGGCCGGCCTCGTCATCGCGGGGCCGCTCGTGCTCGGGCACGCGGCCATGTCGGGTGGGCCGCAGCCGGAGGCCGCAGAGGCGCCTACGCTCTCCTTCGGGGTCGCGCTCTCGCCCGTCTTGTTCACCTACCTCGGCTGGAACGCCTCGGTGTACGTGGCGAGCGAGATCCGCGACGTGGAGCGTACGCTCCCGCGCTCGCTCTTCCTCGGCCTCGGCGTCTGCACGGTGATCTACCTGCTCATCAACGCGACGTACGCGACCACGCTCCCGATGTCGCGGCTGGCGGGGGAGAACGCGGTTGGCCGCGCGACGGCCCTCGCGCTGTTCGGTGAGCGCGGCGGCACGCTCCTCTCGGTGCTCATCTTGTGCTCGGTGCTCGGCGCCCTCAACGCGAACACGCTGGTCGGCCCGCGCATCGCGTACGCGATGGCGCGCGACGGGCTCATGTTCCGTCAGGCCGGGCGCGTCCACGCCGCCTCGGGGGCGCCCCGAGTCGCCATCGCCGTGCAGGGCGCGACCGCGCTCGTGCTGGTCTTCGGGCTCCGGAGCTTCCTGCGCGTGCTGGACTACACGACGTTCGCCATCGTGCTCGCGACCATCGCCGACACCCTGGCGCTGTACATGCTGCGCGTGAGGAGGCCTTCGATCCCGAGACCTTACAAGGCGTGGGGGTACCCCGTCGTCCCGCTCCTCTACGTGGTCGCGAACGTGGCCATCGCCGTGTCGCTCGTGCGAGGTCGCCCGCAGGAGTGCGCGATCGGCGTCGGCATCTTGCTCGCCGGCCTGCCGTTCTATTTTCTCTTCTCGCGCGCCTCCCGCGCGAGGCTTGGGCGACAGGGCGCCGTCGACCGGCGCGTCGCGCCCTGACGCCTCGACGCCGAAACTCCTCATGAAATCGAGCTCACGGTCATCGCACGCGCCCCGCGCCGCGGCCAGGCGGTCGGCGGGTGGACGATGAGTGGACGACCGGCGCGCGAGGCGCCATGATTCGCGCATGCTGAAGGTCGCCGAGGTCATGTCCGAGAGCGTGCTCACGCTGTCCCCCACCTCCACCTTGGGCGAGGCGACCGTGACCCTCGCGACCCTCGGCGTGAGCGGCGCGCCGGTGATCGAGGCCGACCGCCTCGTGGGCGTCTTCTCGAAATCCGACATCATCGACGACCTCTCGGACGGGGAGATCAACCTGAACGACCTCGTCGGCCGCACGATGTCGAAGCGCGTGGTGACGGTCGCGCCCGACGACGACGTCCGCGTGGCCATCCGCCGGTTCGCGGAGGACGGCGTCCACAGGGTGGTGGTGGTCAGCGACTCGGGTTCGGTGGTGGGCATCCTCACCGCGCTCGACATCGTGCGGGCGCTCCACGCGGGCCGCCTCGTGTAGGCGCGAGAAGAAAGCGGTAGCCGCGCGGGGCGAGAGGTCGCACACTCTCCGTGGCATGCACACCGAACGCCTCACCCGCGCCCGCCGGCTCGCCGGGCTCACGTCGCTCGCGTCCCTTGCGTCCCTCGCGCTCGCGCTCGCGGGCTGCTCGCACGCCGAGGAGGCGAAGTTCCCCGCGGGCACGACCGACCCGCCGCGCTCGGTCGCGCGACCGGACGCCCCGATCCCCGCGCTCTCGCCGCCCACGGCGGAGGAGCTGAGCCTGCGCGGAGAAGAGCAGGGGGCGTCGAGGCCCCGGCTCAGCCGCACGCTCCGCCTAGGCATCGACGAGTCCGTGTACGCCTCGCCCTCGCCGGCCGCGGCCGGCCCCGGCGCCTCGGGCGTGACCGTGATCGTGAACAACAACATCAGCCAGCACCAGCAGACCGTCGTGAGCACCGGCGGGGGGTATGGGCGCGGGGGCTACGGCTACGGGGCGGGCCTCAGCCCGTACGGCACGGCTGGCGGATACACCGGCTCGCGGAGCTTCGGCACCTCGCCCGGGCCGTCGCCGCTGCCTCAGCCGCAGGCGCCCTCCGTCGTGCCCCGCGTCGGCGGCGACTGGGCGCCACCGCGCAACTACGGACCGCCTGCGATGCGTTGAGGGCGCGGGGCGTGGCGAGCTGGTCCCCCCGCGAAGAGCGGCCCACGCCAGGCTTCGCGTACTTCCGCGTGAGGCCCGAGCGCGGCTCGACGCGCCGCGCGCCGTGGCTGCTCGCGCTCAGCCTCGGGGCGGTGGCGGCGTGCGCGCTCGCGTCGCTGCTCTGCGTGCCGCGGCTCGAGGCGGAGGGGGCGCGCCTCGCCGCGCTCGCCGGGTGCCTCGTGCTCCTCGCCGCGGTGGTGCTAGGGCTCGGCGCGCTGGTGACGTCGCTCCTCGAGAACGCGCACCTCGGCGTCCGCGAGGACGGCCTGGTGTTCCACGACGATCGGGGCCAGGTGGCGCTCGCGTGGAGCGAGATCGCCTCCATCGCGCAGGACCGCGGCGCCCTGATCGTGCGAGAGCAAGACGGCGGCGAGCGCCTCTTCCACTTCGCCGACGCCGGCGAGGCGGTCGTCGTCGCCGAGCGCCTCGAGCAGGTGCGCCGCCGCGCGGCCTTCGGCCTCGGCCCTCGCAGCCTGCGGCTCTGACCGCGCGAACGCGGGCTCCGAGACCTCCACGGCCGCGGGGGCCGCCTCGAGCGCCGCGCGCGCGCCGAGCTCCACGAGGGCGTGGTGACCGTACGGACCGAGGCTCAGCGTGAGCCCGCCCTCGTCGAGCCGCCCGACCTCCACGTGCGCTCCGGAGGCCAGCGCGCGCGCGGACAGCTGCCCGCCGGCCTCGCGCAGCCCGAAGACGTCCGCGAGCGAGCGCGCCGTGGGCGCACGCCCGCCGCGGGCCTTGGGCACCGTGTGGCGGATGCGCACGGACACGTCGCCGGGCGCGTTGTGGAACACGAAGAGCGCGCGCTGGCCGTCGCGCTCGTTGGCGTACGCGAACACGTCGTGGGCCAGGCCGCCCCCCTCATGCTCCACGACGAAGAGCTCGAACCCGTCGATCCCCGCGAAGAGCGCGCGCGAACGGAGCAGCGGCGCGATCGTCGCGCGGTGGCGGGCGACCACGGCTTCGTCGACGGCCTCGCCCCAGCGCGGGGCGCGGAACTCCATGCCGTACTTCTCGGTCAGGCCCTCGAGCTGCCCGTGCGAGAAGAGGGGCAAGCCGGGCAACGTGCACATCATCGCGCAGGCGCCGAAGTACTTGTCGCCGGCGCCGAACGCGACGCGCGCGGGCTCCTCGTCGGGGTTCGACAGGAAGTGGACGAAGCGCCCGAGGACCTCCGGCTCGTGGGCGAGGGCCTCCGCCAGCATGCCGAAGAACGACGCGTTCTGCTCGGCCCGCAGCATGTGCATGAACGCCGAGTCGTACACCCGGTGCATGCCAAAATCCCGGACGAAGGTGCCCTCCATCATCCAGAAGGCCTCGGCCACGAGCAGCGTGTCCGGCAGCTCGCGCGTGACCCGATCGACCACGTCGCGCCAGAACTCGGTGGGGCAGAGGCGGTCGAGCTCGGCGTCGGTGAGCGCGTGCTCGGCGCGCGAGGGCACGTCCCCGCCGGTCCCGGGCCGCGGGAACCACAGGCGCTGCACGTGGCGCTTGGCGAGGGTCATCGCGGCGTCGAAGCGCACGACCGGGAACATCCGACATACGTGCAGAATGCACTCGATCACCGCCTCGCGGACCGCGGCCTTCGAGTAGTCGAGTTGCGCCGTGTCGTTCCAGGGCAGGCCGGTGCCGTCGTTGCCGTGGTAGATGTACGTGGCCTGGCCCGTGGAGCGGTCGCGCCGCTCGAACACGACGGCCGCGTCCGAGCGTTCCTCGTAGCCGCGCTCGAGCCGGATCGACACGCGCGGGTCGGGCGAGAGGTCGGGGCCGTCGAAGCGGTACGTGGGGAAGGGGGGCCGCGGGAGGCCGAGGAACCGCTCCGGGTGGTCGAGCACCCAGCGCGAGGTGAGCCCCATGTGGTTCGGCACCATGTCCGCGCCGAGGCGCAGGCCGTGGCGTCCCGCGCGCTCCCGCAGCGCGTCGAGCGCCCGCTCGCCCCCGAGGGAGTCGGCGATGCGGTAGTCGAAGATCGCGTACGGCGAGGCCGCCGCGTCGGCGTCGCCGCGCGCCACCTTGATGGCCCGCGAGGCGTCGCTGCGCTCCCACAAGCCGATGAGCCACAGCGTGGTGACGCCGTGGTCCGCGAGGTCGCGCAGCGCCGCGTCGGGGATGTCCGCGAGGGTCTCGATCGGGCGGCCGTGCCGCGCGGAGAGCTGGGCGAGCCACACGAGGGCGTTCTTCGCGACGACCACGGTCTCGGGCATCCACGCGCGATCGGGGGTGAAGCGGGCGGCGCCGTCGTGCCCGGCGAGGCCGACGTGGTGGGCGTCGTGGTGCGGGCCGTGCGTGTCGCGGCCGGCGTCGGCGCGGAGCGCCAGCGCGCGGGCCTCCTCCCGGCCGAGGTCTTGCCCGAACAGCACCCGACGCATCCGGCCGGTCTGCGTGAGGAAGAGCCCCCAGCGCGCCTCGAGCCACGCGAGCTGCTCGAAGACCGTGGCGCCGCTCCGGGCCGGCCCGAGCAGGCTGTCGAGCAGCGACTCGCTCGGGCCGAGCGTGCTCGGCGCCTCTGCGAACGCGGCCTGGGCGTGCTCGGCGAACACGCCGAACGCGGGCGGCAGGGCGGCGGGCGACGCGAGCACCTCGACGCACGCGTACGCCGGGTTCTGGGCCGAGACCCAGAGCAAGAGCAGCTCCTCGCACGCCCAGGCGAGGCCGCGCTCGTCGAGGAAGTCGCGGGCGGTGCGCTCGCCCGAGAACACCTCCGGCGGGGGGAAGGCCTCGACGTACGCCTCGGCGGCGGCGCGGGTCTCCTCCGGGCAGACCCCGAGCACGTGCGCGATCATGGCGTCGCGGGCCGCCGCGTGCCGGCTGATGACCACGTGGAGCAGCTCGTGGAGCAAGGCGAGCGCCGTCACCTCCGCCGGGGTGGCCGCCGTGCCCGCTGCCAGAGCGTGCGCGGCGTAGGCGTCCACGACGAGGAGGTCACCGTCGGACGAGAACGCCTCGTGGGGCACCGCGCGGGCCGCTCGCTCGCGACCAAGGACGTGAAAATAGCGACGCAAACTAGCACCTCATTTGTGAGTCACTAATGTCTAGCTCGGAACCCACCTTCGTGCAAACGGGTGGTCGCGAGGCGAGGGGCCAGGCCGAGCGCCTTCCCAAGCGCGCCGTTCGGCGGGACCATGGCGTCAGGAGACCACCCCTTGCTCGACCTCCCGCTCCCGACGCCTGCCCCGCACAACGAACCGACGCTCTCGTACGCCCCCGGCAGCCCGGGGCGCAAGGCGCGCCGGGGAGCGCACCCGCGGCGCGGCGGCGGGGCGCCCGACCTCCCGCACGTGATCGGCGGCCGGGCGGTGCACGAGGGGGACCGCTTCGACGTGCGCGCGCCCCACGCGCACCGGCGCGTGCTCGGCCGGTCGTACCACGGCGGGGCGAAGGCCGCCGAGGCCGCCATCGGCGCCGCGTGGGCCGCGGCGCCGGGCTGGGCGGCGATGCCGCTCCAGGACCGAGCGCGCATCTTCGAGCGGGCCGCCGAGCTGCTCGCCGGCCCCCTCCGG
>CAZHGG010000130.1:0-10102 GCA_964531755.1 uncultured Polyangiaceae bacterium | reverse complement strand
CCCTCCGCCTCCGCGTCGCGCACCTCGGCCCGCCGCTCGGCGCGGCCGCGCGCGAGGCCATCGGGCGCGCGGCGGAGCTCTCGCTCGGTCAGCCCGTCGAGCTCGTCGACGTCGCCATCCCCGCCGAGCTGCTCACCCGGGCCGACGGCGACCTCGCGTTCATCTCGCGCGCCGCGGCCGCGGCGCAGGCGAGCGCGAGCGTCGCGGCGATCGCGGTGTGCGCGACGGTCGTGCCGGCCCCGCCGAGGTCCGCCGAGCGCGACCTCGCGCGCGCCCTCGACGCGGCGCTGGTCGGGCACCCGCGCGTGACGTCGATCACGGGGAAGGAGTGGAGCGTGCAGTTCGTCCGCGGCGCGTGCCCCAAGCCCGCGGAGGACGCCGGCGCGCCCGACGCGGCTGTCGACGCGCCCCTGTAGCGGAGCGGCCTGGGCTCTCGGGCTCTCCGGCCTACTCGTCCGACGGGCGGCCGCCGCCGGCCACGCGCCTCGCGACGGCGCCGAGCGAGAGCCCCTGCACGAGCACTGAGAAGACGACCACCACGTAGGTGACGGTCACGATGTAGTCGCGCGCGGGCGAGACGGGCAGGGACAATGAGAGCGCGACCGAGATGCCGCCGCGAATTCCGCCCCAGGTGAGGACGGTCACCGCGCCCTTCAGCGGAGGCACGAAGCGGCGCATGGCCGTGAGGGGGATCACGACGCTGAGGAACCGGGCGAGCAGCACGACGGCGATCGCCACGCCGCCCAGCCCGAGCGCGCCCTTCGAGATGGGGAGCGTGGTGAGCTCGAGCCCCACGAGCACGAAGAGCACGGCGTTCAGGATCTCGTCCGCCAGCGTCCAAAACTTGTCGATGTGCTCGCGCGTGACGTCGCTCATGCCGCGCGCCCGACCGGCGTTCCCGATGATGAGCCCCTCCATGACGGCGGCGAGCGGCGCGGAGATGTGCATCCGCTCGGCCATCGCGTAGCCGCCGAAGACGAGCGCGAGGGTGAGGAGCAGCTCGGTCTGGTAGTGATCGATGCTCCGCAGCAGCCGGTAGACGAGGTAGCCGGTCACGAGGCCGAAGACGGCGCCGCCGCCCGCCTCCCGCGCGAACGTCGTCGCCACCTGCGCGGCCGTGGCCTCGCGCCCGAGGACCACGGCCCCCACGAGGGTGGAGAACACGACGACGCCCACGCCGTCGTTCAGGAGCGACTCGCCGGCGATCTGGGTCTCGAGGCGCTTCGGGACCTTGGCGTCCTTCAGGATCCCGAGGACCGCGACGGGATCGGTGGGCGAGATGAGCGCCCCGAACACGAGCGCGTAGCCGAGCGAGATGGGGGCCCCGAACGCGCGCACGGCGCCATAGAAGAGCCCGCCCACGATCGCCGTCGAGAGCAGCGTGCCGAGGAAGCTCAGCCCGAGCACGACGGCGCGCTCGCGCTTGAGATCGCCCAGATCGACGTGCAGCGCGCCCGCGAAGAGGAGCGCGCCGAGCATCCCGTGCATGAGCGTGTGCTCGAACTCGGCCCGCGCGACCACGTCCATCATGACCGGTCGCAGCGAGACGAACCCCACGCGGTCGAGCACGACGAGCAGCGTGGAGCCCACGAGCGACATGGCCATGATCCCGATGGCGGGAGGCAGGCGGAGCGAGCGCTGGTTGACGTAGCCGAACAGCGCCGAGAGCGTGAGCACGGCCGCGAAGACCTGGAAAGCAGTCACGGTGCGGGAACGCTAACCGATCCGGCACACCCCCGCCGCGTGATCGGACGCGGCGCGCGCGCGCGGCCGCCGTGGCTCGCTACTTCTTCTTCTTGGTCGCGATCGCCCGCATCCGGTTGTTGCGCGGGTTGTGCTCCACCTCGGCCAGCCCGAGCGCCTCGAGCACGGGCGGCACGTACATGCCGAACCTGCCGCGGAGGCCCTTCTTCAGCCCGTACCAGCCGCCCACCGGGTTGTCGCTCGCGCGCCCCCAGGCCTCCACCGTGCCCTCCGCGGCGGGCTTCTGCTCGTCGGCGCTCCCGAGGGGCATCCAGTCCCCGTGGGCGAGGAGCATCGCGTGCAGATCCTCCACGCAGCGGAGGGCGTACCGGAGCTCGGTCTTGCCCACGCGCACCACGAGCGCGGGCGGGTCGAGCGAGGGGTCCTGGTAGGCCTCGTACTCCGACGTGCCGGGCGGCGTCTTGAGCGTCCAGGGCTTGTCCTTCGTGCCGCTCGTGCTTGCTTTGGCCATCTGTTTCTCCGTTCGACCGCGCGCACCCTCGGCGCCGCGGCCTTGTTGCATGCATGATGCATGTATGTGGTGGTCCACTTTGGGGCTGCTTGCGCCCGCGCCCCGACGACGCGCGAGCTCGCCGAGAGGATTCGCTCGCGAGCGAAGAAACTTCAGGGCGCGGGCCCGGCCCGGGGACGGTCCCAGGTCCAGCGGTCGACGAGCCACGGCCCCGCCGGTGCCAGCGGGTCGTCCTTGCCGATCACCCACGCGTCGATGACGCCCGACGGCGACACCCGCATGCGCACGAAGCTCTTGAAGCCAGGGTGCCCCAGCACCGTGAACACCTGCTGCATCTCGAGGCCCGCGAGGGCGCACAGCGCGAGGAAGAGCCCGTAGAGCAGCGCGCTCGCGTACGCGTGCACGAGCACCATCAACGGCCCGCGCGCGGCCGCGTACACGTGGGCCCCGTACCTCACCTCGAGGTACGCGAGGCCGGCGGGCAAGAGGCCGAGGGCGAGGCCGAAGGGGAGCGTGAGCGCGAGGACGCGGCGCGGGTGCGCGCGGTGGTGGCCGGCGATGGCGTAGAGGACCCAGATCCAGCCGGCGCTCGCGACGGCGGCGGTCAGCCCGAAGCGCAGCAGACCGTGCCCTCCCGCCGCGAGCTCGAGCGCCCCGACGGCGGCCGCGACGAGGTGCACGATGTACCCAGCGCGGCCGAGGACGAGGCGCAGCGGGACCTCGAGCGCCAGGCGCCTGGAGATCCGCGCGGTGGGGTAGGCCGCGGCCGCGGGGCTCGGATCGGCGACGATGCGCGTGCCGTGCAGGAACGCGCCGCCACCGCCCGCGATGACGTGCATCGACTCACCCACGACGCGGCGCTCGTAGTGGTGCATGTCGCCGCACTGGTAGAGCACTCGGTCGCGCGCGAGGTCCAGGCCGCTCGCGGTGAGGATGCGCTCGCCCACGTCCCACGGCTCCCCGAAGGCGATCGCGGGATCGGGCGACGCGAGCCACACGCGCTCATCCGGGGCCGCGCGGCGGCGAGACGCGAAGTAGCTGCGCTGCCGGTAGTCGAGCCGCCCGAGCTGGCGGTCCACGCCCCAGAGGTCGAGCCCCGGCGCGAGCGGAAGCGCCCAGAAGCTCGCCTCCTGGACGGGCTCGTAGCCGAGCAGCGTCAGCCGGCGGCGCCGCCGCGCGTCGGTGCCTCGCCAGAGGGCGCGGGTGGTCTTGGCGACGCCCGCGATGGTGCTGATCGTGCCGCCGAGCTCGTCGAGGTGGAGACCGCGCGCGACCAGGCCGACCGCGCGCGACCCCGGGTCCTTCTTGCGCGGCGCCGCGGCGTCGCCGTGGCCGCGGAGCGCGTCGCCGGCGGTGCGGCGGAAGAGCCGACCGAAGCCGTCGAGGCCGTCGTACCCGTCGTGGTTTCCAGGGATCGCGAGCAGCGCGCGCGGCGGCGCTTCCGGGTCGTAGGTGGGCTCGAGCAGCTCGTTCCACGGCTCGAGGAGGCGGCGGAAGATCTCGTCGGCGGTGGCCACGGGGTACGCCGTGTCGCCGCCGAACAAGAGCACGTCGCCGCGAGGCAGCGCCTGCTCGCCCGCGCCCGGCTCGTCGACGACGTACTCGGCGAACACCATGCGCCCGACGGCGGCGCTCACGTCGCGGTCGTCGCCCGTGTCCGCCACCCAGTCGATCCAGAGCGGGCGGCCGACAGCCTCGAGCAGGGTGGGCGCGGCGGCCGAGCCCCGCAGCACCTCCGCCACGGCGCGGAGCATCTCCTCCGGCGAGAGCGGGCGCATCCAGTCGCGGGCGTCGACCGCCTCGCGCGCGATCGCGGTGGAGACCAGGTTGCGGAAGTGCCCCCACAGGGACGTCGCCCCGTACCAGCGGATCCCGTAGGGCGCCGTGGCGCCCTCGCGGAACACGAGCGGGGCCGCGCGGTCGCCCCGCGGCACGAGCCGGACGGGCGAGCTCACGCGCGCGCCCGGGCGGCGCTAGAGGAAGACGGCGATCTCATCGAGCGCTTTCTTGCGGAGCGTGGGCACGCGCGCGCCCTCCGCCGGATACCCCACGACGAGGAGCAGGTACGGCCGCTCGTGCGGCGGCCTCCCGAGCAGCTTGGCGAGGAAGCCCATCGGGCTCGGGGTATGGGTGAGCGTGGCGAGGCCGGCGTGGTGGAGTGCCGCGATGAGGAACCCCGTCGCGATGCCGACCGACTCCTGCACGTAGTAGTGCTTGCTGCGCCCGCCATCCGCCGCGACGCCGTGGCTCTCGGCGAAGATGGCGATGAGGTACGGCGCGACCTCGAGGAAGGGCTTGTCCGCGTCGGTGCCGAGAGGCGCGAGCGCCTCGAGCCACTCGGCGGGCGCCCTGCCGCCGTAGAACGCGCGCTCCTCGGCCTCGGCCGCCTCGCGAATGCTCCGCTTCCGCGCCGGATCTCCCACGACGACGAACTTCCAAGGCTGGAGGTTCGCGCCGCTCGGGGCCGTGCCCGCGGCGCGGAGCGCGTCCTCGAGGACCTCGCGAGGCACGGGCCTCGGCGAGAAGCTCCGCACCGAGCGCCGGGCGCGGAGCTCGGCGTAGAAGGCCGCCGCGCGCGCGCGCATCTCGGCGCTCGCGCGCGCGTGAAACACCAGGGGCTCGTCCTCCACCGCCAGCCCGTCAGCGCTGCGGACGCGACTGCCGCTGCTCGACCATCGAGCGGAGCTCCTCGGGCTCGAGCGAGCGGCTCAGCGCCTCCTCGAGCGACACGTAGCGGCGCATGAGCAGGTTGAAGAGCGACTGGTTGAGGGTCTGCATGCCAAACTTGTCCTGGCCGATCTGCATCTGTCCATAGATCTGTTGTATCTTGGACTCGCGGATCAGGTTCCGGATCGCCACGTTCGGCACGAGCACCTCGAGCGCCATGCAGCGCCCCGGCGCGCCGGCACGCGGCAGGAGCTGCTGCGAGATGACGGCCTGGAGCACGAACGACAGCTTCGAGCGGATCTGCTCCTGCTGGTGCGGCGGGAACACGTCGATGATGCGGTTGATCGTGGAGATCGCGCTGTTCGTGTGGAGCGTCGCGAACACGAGGTGGCCGGTCTCGCTGATGGTGAGCGCCGCCTCGATGGTCTCGAGATCGCGGAGCTCGCCGAGCAGCACCACGTCGGGGTCCTGGCGCAGCACGTACTTGAGCGCGCCGCCGAAGCTCGCGGTGTCTTGCCCCACCTCGCGCTGGTTCACCACCGAGAGCTTGTGCGGGTGCAGGTACTCGATCGGGTCCTCGATGGTGAGGATGTGGAGGCGCTGCTCGGAGTTGATCTTGTCGATGATCGACGCGAGCGTCGTGGTCTTGCCCGAGCCCGTGGGGCCGGTCACCAGGATGAGGCCGTTCGGCTTCTGGGTGAGCTCGGAGATGATGGGAGGGAGCCCGAGCTCCTCGAAGCTCAAGATCTTGAACGGGATGGTGCGCAGCGCGCCCGCGACCGCGCCGCGCTGGACGAAGAAGTTCGCGCGGAAGCGCGAGAGGCCCTTCACCGTGAAGCTGAGATCGAGCTCGTTGTCCCGCTCGAACTGGATCTTCTGCTCCTCGGTGAGCACCGAGTAGCAGAGCGCCTTCGTCTCGGTGGGGCCGAAGGGCGGCAGCTTCAGGGGGATGACCTCGCCGTCGATGCGCAAGAGCGGGGGAGTGCCCACCGTGATGTGCATGTCGCTCGCGCCCTTGTCCACCATGGCCTTGAGGAGCTGGTGGAGGTTGACGCGGAGCTCGGGGGGCTGCTGTTGGGTCATGACATCTCGGTGGCTCGGTGGGGGGGAGCCGGCGCTCAGGCGTCGGACATGGTGACGCGCAAGACCTCTTCGGTGGTGGTCACGCCGTCGAGCACCTTGAGGATGCCCGCCGCGCGCAGGCTGCACATGCCGCCCTTGATCGCGCCGAGCTTGAGCTCCGCCGTGGACGAGCCCTGGAGCACCATCTCCTTCAGGTTCTCGGTGAAGCGCATGACCTCGTAGAGCGCGACGCGGCCCTTGTAGCCGCTGCCGTTGCAGGTGCGGCAGCCAGCGCCCTTGGACAGGCGTCCCTGGCAGCGCGCGATCTGCTCGGCGTTGAACCCGACCTCCTTGAGGACGGCCTCGTCGACGACGATCTGCTGCTTGCAGTCTACACAGATCTTGCGCGCGAGGCGCTGGGCGAGCACGAGGTTCACGCTCGCCGTGATGAGGAAGGGCTCCACGCCCATGTTGAGCAGACGCGAGATCGTCGCCGGCGCGTCGTTCGTGTGGAGGGTGGAGAGCACCAAGTGGCCCGTGAGCGCCGCCTTGACCGCGATCTCGGCGGTCTCGAAGTCGCGGATCTCGCCGACCATGAGGACGTCCGGGTCCTGCCGGAGGAAGGCGCGCAGCGCCATCGCGAAGTTGAGCCCGATCTCGTCGTGCATCTGCACTTGGTTGATGCCGTGGAGGTTGTACTCCACGGGGTCTTCGGCGGTGCTGATGTTGGTGTCGACCTTGTTGAGGTCGGAGAGCGCCGAGTAGAGCGTGGTGGTCTTGCCCGACCCCGTGGGGCCGGTGACGAGCACCATCCCCCACGGCTGGCGGATGGCCCACAGGAAGTCGTCGAGCGCCTTGCGGTCGAAGCCGAGCTTCGTCATGTCGAGCTGGAGGTTGCCCTTGTCGAGCAGACGCATGACGGTCTTCTCGCCCCAGAGGCACGGGAGCACGCTCACGCGGAAGTCCATCTCGCGGCCCTTGCCGAGCTTGAGCTTGATGCGCCCGTCCTGCGGGAGGCGCCGCTCGGCGATGTCGAGCTGGCTCATGATCTTGATGCGGCTGGAGATCGCGTTCTTCAGCTTGACCGGCGGGCTCATCTCCTCGATGAGCACGCCGTCGACGCGGTAGCGCACGCGGAGCGATTTCTCGTAGGGCTCGATGTGGATGTCGCTGGCGCCCTTCTTGATGGCGTTCAGCAGGATCATGTTCACGAGGCGGATGACCGGCGCGTCCTCCGAGGCCTTCTCGAGCTCGATGAGGTTCAGGTCCTCGTCTTCGCCCGTGAACTCGATCTCGGACTCCTCGAAGCCCGCCATGACCTCGTCGTACGAGGGGCCCACGCTGTAGTTGCGCTCGATCGCCGCGAGGATCGCGTTCTCGGAGGCGATGACCGGCTCGATGTTGTAGCCGGTGAGGAACTTCAGGTCGTCGATGGCGTGGAGGTTGGTCGGGTCGGCCATCGCCACGATGAGCGAGCTGCCCGCGCGCGACACGGGGATGACCTTGTGACGCTCGCACTGGTCGCGCTGGACGAGCTTCAGGATGTCGCCGTCGATCTCGTATTCGTCGAGCTGGATCGTCGGGACCCGGTACTGCTGCGACAGGAAGTTCGTGATGTCTTGGTCGCTGACGAAGCCGAGCTTCGCGAGCGCCGCGTTCAGGTTCTGCCCTGACCGCGACTGCTCGTCTTGGGCCTGCCGCAGCTGCGAAAGGGAGATGAGCTTCTCTCGAACGAGCAGCTCGCCGAGTCGGTTCTGGTTTGCCATGCGTCCTCTTCGGTTGAGTCTACGGCGGTCCGTGGCGTTTTCGTACGAGATTCCGCGGACACCCGCGCCCAGCCGCGAACGACGCCGCGTCTCCCACCGTGTGGTACCCTCCGTCGAGGCGTGGGACTTTTCGACCGCATCTTCGGCCGGGGGCGCGACGCCGCGAGGGCTCGCAGCGCCGAGGTGCGCGGCGAGCTCGCCCGGGCCGCCGAGCTCTACGCCGAGGCCGGCCGCCCCCTCGAGGCGGCCCGCGTCATGCTCCTCCGGGGCGACGGCGATCCGGACCACCGCGCCCGCCTCCAGCACTACACCCAGGCCGCCAAGCTCGCGCCCGAGGGCACCCCGGAGAACGTCGAGGCGCGGAAGAAGCGCGCGCTGCTGATGCTCGCGCTCGTGGGCGACGTGGCGCTCTCCGCGCTGAACCGGCGCGACGTCGAGGACGCGGCCCGCGAGCTCGAGGCCGTGGGCGAGCACGAGCGCGCGGCCGAGGCGTACGCCAGCATCGAGGACCGCGAGGGCGAGGCGCGAGCGCTCACCGCGGCCGGCGACGTCGAGAAGCTCGAGTTTCTGCTCGCGAGCGAGCAGCACAAGGAGCGGGGCCTGCGCCGCCGCCGCGACCGAAACGCCGAGGTCGACCTGCTCGTGACCAGCGGCCGGCGCCGCGAGGCCCTCGAGCTGCTCGAGCTGCTCGCGCGCGAGAGCCCCGACGACGCGGCCGTGCGCGAGCGCGTCGCGAGCCTGCGCGCCCGCCTCGCGCGGGGCCCCGTCGTGACCCTGGCGCTGGGCGACGAGCGCGTCGCGGTCGCGTTCGGCAGAGAGCTCGTCGTGGGCCGCACGGAGGGCACCGTCCTCGTGCCCTCGAACGCCGTGAGCCGCCAGCACCTCGCCGTCACGCGCGAGCAGGGCGGCTTCTTCGTGCGCGATCTCGGCAGCCGCAACGGCACGCAGCTCCGCGGGCTCCCGCTGCGCGGCGCGCTGCCGGTGGGCGAGGGCCTCGAGCTCCGCCTCGGGCGCGAGGTGCCGGTGCACGTGACGCCGAGCGCCCTGCTCGAGGGGGCCGTGCAGGTCGAGGTGCCCGGACAGCGCGTGACCTCGGCGTTCGGTCCCGTGCGCGTGCCCGTGGGCGGGGGCGACTGGACCCTGCGCGAGGGGCACGACGGCCTCATCGAGCTCACCGCGAAGGCCCCCGCGGCGTACCTCGGCGACGTGGCGCTCGGCGACGGCACGACCCTCCTCGTGGGCGACGCGCTCGCGGCGGAGCGCGGCGGCCCGCCGCGCCTGCGAATCGTGGGCTGAGGGGTCGAGCCGCGCGCCGCCGCGCGCGATCGTGCGCAAATCATTGCACAACCGCGGGGCGCCGTTCGCGCGTAGACCTTGAGGATGGACCGACCTCGGGCCGCGATGACGTCGCTCTCCCTCGCGTTCGCGGGGGCCTTCGCCTGGCTCGCGGCCTTCCGAGGCTGCGCGGCGCCGGAGGGCTGCCTCGCGGGCGACGACGGGTCCTGCACGCCGCCGACCCCCTGCCGAGGCATGGTCTACGCGTGCGCGACGCCCGCGCTCGAGGTGCGCCGCGTGGCGAGCTCGGCCGACCGCGCGCCAGGGCCCGACGCCCTCGCCGCGACCGGGGACGTGCTGCTGCGCAACGATCGGCTGCGCCTCGTGCTCGACGGCCTCGGCGCGCCGCACTTCCTCTCGCCGTCGGGCGGCGCGGTCCTCGATCTCTCCCCGGTCGACGGCGCCGGCGGCGGCGACGACGGAATAAACCAGATCTTTCAGGCCGTGGGGATCCTCCCCGGCGACGCCGTGCGCTCTACACGCATCGACGTGGAGGATCGCTCGCCGCGCTACGTGGCCGCGATCGTCCGCGGGGCGCTCGACGGGCGCCCGAGGGTCACCGTCGTGACACGCTACGAGCTGCGCCCGTGCGAGCCGGGCGTGCGCGTGCGCACCGAGCTCTTCCACGGCGGCGACTCCCCCGAGAGCTTCTTCCTGAGCGACGCGCTCTACTGGGGCGGCCGCAAGGGCGCCCCGTTCGCGCCGCTGGCGGGCCGCGGCTTCGTGCACCCCGACCTCGACCTCCTCGAGCTCGATCGCTCGTTCGTCGAGCAGCCGTTCCTCGCGTCGCGGCCTCAGCGCGAGGGCGCGCCCGCGTACGCCGTGGTCGCCTGCGGCGAGGGGAACAAGGCGCTCAGCGGCTTCCACAGCGACACGATCTCGGCGGCCGGCCTGCCGCGCAGGGTCCTCATGCCGGGGGACGCGCTGGCCTTCGAGCGCTTCTTCGTGGTCTCGCGCGGGCCGGGGCTCGGGGGCGCGGTGAGCGAGGCGCTCAAGGCCCGCGAGCAGCTCTTCGGCGAGCCGACGCGCGCGGCGCGCGGGCGCGTGCGGCGACCGG
>CAZHGG010000129.1:0-10114 GCA_964531755.1 uncultured Polyangiaceae bacterium | reverse complement strand
GCGGGCCTCCGGGTCTACGGTGAGGGCGCGGCTCGGGAGGACCCCGCACGCGGCCACGCTCACGAGCGCGGCCCAGCGCGCGAGGCGCGCGCGGGCGCCCGGCGCGCTCGTGGGAGGGCTCTTCGCGGGGAGGGGTGGGTTCATCGGCTGAGCTCGATGTCGGGGGGCAGGATACACGACGTCCTCTTTGGCTTGACTCGCATCCGAGCCCTTGGGAGCCTGCGGGGGAATGACGGATGTTCAGGACGCGGAGCTCGTCGCGCGCATCGGGGGAGGGGACGTGGGCGCCGCCGCGGCGCTCTACGATCGCCACGCGAGCGCGCTCTTTCCGCTCGCGCTGCGCATCGTGCGCGATCGTGCCGAGGCCGAGGACGTGCTGCACGACGCCTTCGTCGCCCTCGCCGAGCGCGCGGCCCAGTACGAGCGGTCCAAGGGCAGCGTCATCGCGTGGCTCGTGACCCTGGTGCGAAACCTCGCGATCGACCGCACGCGACGTCGCGACCGCCGCGGGTCGCTGCAGCGCGAGATCATCGCGTTCGAGCCGCCCGCCGTCGCCAAAGATCCCGAGCAGCTCACCGACGAGGTGCGGGAGCGGCGGCGCATGCAGCGCGCGCTCGCGCGGCTCCCCGAGGCGCAGGCGCGCACCCTGTCGGTGGCCTTCTTCGAGGGGCTCACCTACCCGGAGATCGCCGAGCGCGAGGGCGTTCCGCTCGGCACGATCAAGTCGCGCGCGGCGCGGGCGCTCTCGGCGCTCCGCGCGGCGCTCGCCGCCGAGGGGCTCGACGAGCACCCCGAGCACGACGGCGGATGAGGGCTGACCAGCAGATCGAAGGAGAGGCCATGACCGGGAAGCTCGAGGAAGGGACCATCAAGGGGCGCGAGGGCGGGGCGCCCGCGCTGTATTTCCGCGCGAGGCTCCCCGCCGTGGCGGACACCAAGGCGGTCCTCGGCTTGCTGCACGGCTACGCGGACCACGCCGAGCGGTACGATCACGTCGTCGCCGAGCTCGTGCCGCGCGGTGTGGGCGTGGTGGCCCTCGACATGCGCGGGCACGGGCGCTCCGAGGGCCCGCGTGGCTACTGCGACCGCTTCGACGACTTCCTCAGCGACGCCCTCGAGCTCGGCAAGCTCGTCGACGAGCGGGCGAAGCCGAGCGGCGCCGGGAAGTTCCTCTTCGGCCACAGCTTCGGCGGCCTCGTCGCGACGCTGTCCATGCTCACCTCTCCGAAAGAGTACAAAGGACTCTTGTTGTCGGGTCCGTTCTTCGGGCTCGGGCTCGAGGTGCCGGCGCTGAAGGTGCTCGCGGGCAAGGTCGCCTCGCGCCTCGTCCCGAAGCTCGGCCTCCCGATCGGCCTCACGGGCAAGGACGTGACCCACGACCCCGAGCGCGCGCGCGCGTACGAGACCGATCCGCTCGTGTTCAAGCAGGCGAAGGCGCGCTGGTTCACCGAGACCCAGGCCGCGCAAGCCGACGCCTTCGCGCGCGCCGGCACCCTCTCCGTGCCGCTCCTCGAAATGTTCGGCGCGGCCGATCACGTCGCGAGCCCAGAGGCTGGCAAGCGCTTCTTCGACGCCGCCGGTCACTCGGACAAGACCTGGGCGCCCAAGGCCGACCTCTTCCACGAGATCCTGAACGAGCCCTCGTACAAGGAGCTCTGCGCCGAGATGGCCGACTGGATGCTCGCGCGCGTCTAGCTCCAGGCCCGTTCACGCGAGCGCCCCGCTCCCTCGAGGAGGCGGGGCGTCGTCGTGTGTCGCCCCCTCGAAGGCGAACGCCCCGCGCTCCCTTGCGGGAGGCGGGGCGCTGCGTGGCCGCGAGGCGCGGTGCTACTTGCAGTAGCCGAGGTCGCGGCTGTTCGTCGTGAACGGCACGCACTTCTTGCCGCCGGTGCAGTCGGCGTCCTTGCTGCACACGGTGAGCTCGCCCGCGTTGCAGCCGGCGCGGCACACAGTGCCGCCGATGTAGAAGCCGCGCTGGAACTCCGGCGGGCAGAGCGTGCCGTTGACCTTCTCCGTGTCGACGGCCGGCGGGCCCGCGTCCGTGCCGGGGATGCAGCAGTTCGGCGTCGCGCCGGGGCAGTTCTCGGGCGCGCCGCACTGCCAGCGGCTGCGCGGGCCGCGCGTGCCAGGCGTGCACTCGATCTTGCCGTCGAGGCAGTTCGTGGGGTCGAAGCCCGTGGCGCTGGAGCCCGAGCCCGCGCAGCAGGTCTGGGCGCCGGTGCAGTACGGCGCGCCACCCTCCGCGAAGGGGCAGTAGAAGCTCGTGCCCGAGTCGCCCGCGTCGGGCGGGAAGGGCGAGCGGAGCTTGGGGGCCGCGCCGCAGTCGACGGCGCCGCCGCCGCCGTCGGTCGGCGGCTTGACGCTGCCGTCCGTGGGGGGGGTGGTGCTCGTGCCGGTGCCGGTGCCCGTGGCGGGCGGCTTGGCCGCGTCTACGCCCGGGGGGCTCGAGGTGTCGTCGCCGTTGGTCGTGGTGCACGCGACCGCGAAGATGGACGTTGCGCCGAGGACGCTGAGCCCTCCAAGAATCCAAGCGAGCTTACGGACCTGCGGCTTCATTGAGCACTCCTCGAATAAGAACTGAGTTTGGGAGACGGTAGCACGGGCCTCCGTCGCCCGCACGGCCGAACCGAGGCGGGCGAGGGTGGTGGCCGGCGCGGGGATTCAGTCGTCGACGGCCTGGACGCGGACGGTGCCGCCGCCGGCCTTCATCTTCGCGCAGCACGCGAGGCGGTGCTGCGGCGGAGCCTGGCCGAACGCGTCCAGCACGTCGAGCTCCTCGTCCTCTGGGGCCTCGAGCGCCTCGGCGCCCTCGAGGACCTCGACCCGGCAGGTGCCGCAGCACGCGCTCCGGCACGAGAAGGGGACCGGCGCGGCGTGGTCGTCGCACATGTCCTGGATGGAGCCCCCCTGGGGGGCGGCGACGGTCAGGACGGGCTTGCCCTTTTTCTCGAAGACGACGGTCGGCATGCCGCGGCTTATAGTCGCCCGCGCGTCACCTTGGAAGGGCCCGGCGCAGCAAGAGCGCGTGCTCTCGGCGCGGCTCCCGCTCGAAGGCGGCGGCGGTGGGGGCGTGGAAGTGCGGCCGCGCCTGCGAAGCGCGCGCCCAAGGCTCGAGCTCGGGGACGTCGAGCGTGGCCTCCGCCACCAGGTCGTCGGCGCGCAGCGCCTCCCCGTGGACGGCCGAGTCCGCCATGAGCAGCACCACGCGCCCACCGGGACGCGTCACCCGAGCGAGCGCGCGGAAGAGGCGCGTGAGCTCACCGAGCCAGGCCTCGCGGGCCTCGCGCGGCGTGAGCGCCGCGTAGGCGCGGCGGGACCCAAGCTCGCGCTCCACGAACCGGCGGGCCTCGCGCTGGGGCAAGCCGAGCCAGCGGAGGCGCGCCGTGTGGTGGCTCGCGTAGTCGTACGTGGCGACGTACGGGGGGGAGGTCACCACGGCGTCGACGCTCGCGCTGGCCACGGTGTCGAGCGCGGTCGCGTCGTCGACGGCCACCCGCACCTCGGCGCGGGGCCGGGGCACGCGCGCGTCGAGCGCCGCCAGGCGCTCCGCGAGCTCCTCGGTCTTGCGGGCGAAGAGCTTGGCCGTGTAGCCCGCCGCGAGGCGCCGGGGGGCGCGCGCCGCCGAGGTGTCGCCCTGCTGGCGGCTCACCTTCGTGAGCAGGCTCGAGAGCACGAGCATGAGGGGCTCTCGCGTGGATTTTTCGGCCGCGTCGATGCCCACGCGCAGCGAGTCGAGCTCGAGCAGCACGTGCGGTTCGAAGAGCTCCACGTCTTCGTCGGGGTAGCGGATCGACGAGCCCACGCGCGCCTTGCGACGCTGGTCGGCGACGGCGCGGGCCCGTCCCGCCTCCGCGACGAGGAGCGCGCGCGCGTCGGCGGCCAGGTCGCGCACCTTGAGCCGCGAGAGCCGCGCGGCGAGCGGGTTCAGGTCGGTGCCCACCGCCTGGCGGCCGGACGCCAGCGCCTCGACGAGCACCGTGCCCGAGCCGCAGAACGGGTCGAGCACTCGGGCACCCACGGGCGCCGCGAGGGCCACGAGGCGGGCCGCGGTCGTGGGGTGCATACGTGCAGGATACACGTGAAAGCCGTGGACGTCGGCGCGCTCGGGCTCGCCGGCGTCGTCGCCCGCGGGCATCACGTCGAGCGCTGCGCCGAGCGCGCGGGCCGCGCTCGGCTCGCCGCCGCGGACGACGTCCCCGCCGACGTGCGTCAGCGAGCGTCGCCGCCCCGAGGCGCTCACGGCCCGCCTGCGCGCTTGCGGGCCTGCGCCCGCTCCGCCTCGGCGAGGCGCTCGTCGAAATCTTCGAGCTCGCTCGACGTGCTCGAGGGCTCCTCGCCCACGCGGTAACGCACGTCGCCCGAGGCGTCGACCTCGATGCGCGTGGGGTTCTCGGCCGCGATCGCCACGAGCTCGCGCTCTGCGACCGCCTCGTCGATCGACAAGAGGCCCGCGAGCTCCTTCGCGGAGGCGCTCCCGCTCGCGCCGGCGTAGTCGCGGATGGCGAGGGCGTAGGCGCGGTCGAGCGCGGCCTCGGCGCTCTTCGTGGCCCCACCCCGCGCGCGGAGGAGGAACCCGAACGACACCCACGCGGCGATGAGCGTGAGCGCCTTCACTGGCGTCATGCTCGAGGCGAGGGCCAGGAGCGTCCCGAGGGTGTAGAGCGCGCCCGCGATGAAGACCATGGGCGAGCGCTTCGGCGGCCTCGCGGCGCGCAGCGCCACGCGCGAGGCCTCGAGCCGGACGGGGTCGGCGATGGGCAGGGGGAGCTTGGGGCCTTTGCAGGCCGCGCACACCCAGCGGAGCGTGGGGTGGGGCTCGACGCGCGTGAGCCCGCGGCAGTGCGGGCACACGTGGCCCTCCCCCTGCACGGCGCCGCACCCGGGGCACGCGCCAGGGATCGTGCGGCTGGCCCCGCACGCGGGGCAAGGGGGCACGTTCATGGCGAGACCTCGCCTCCGGCTCGGGCTCGCCATCGACCTACGTTCGCCCCTTCGGGGCTCACTGCCGGTTCATGGGAGACCTCGCCTCCGGCTCGGGCTCGCCATCGACCTACGTTCGCCCCTTCGGGGCTCACTGCCGGTTCATGGGAGACCTCGCCTCCGGCTCGCCATCGACCTACGTTCGCCGGTTCATGCGAGATCGCGACTCGGGCGCGGGCTCGGCATCGATCTGCGTTCGCCCCTTCGGGGCTCACTGGGCGGTTCACGCGGCCACGATAGCCCGCGCCGCCGGGCGGCGGAGCGGAATCCTCAGGGCTTCACGACCGTCGTGCCGGCCGGCGGGTCGAACACGAACTTGGTGGCGACGACGGGCCGGTTGACCTGCACCTCGGAGAACACGAAGCTGTTCTTGTTGCCCTGCGCGTCGAGGATCAGCACGCGACGAATCTGCGAGGTCGCGGTGTCGACATAGAAGAGCACCTTCGTGTACGCCGGGGTCGGCGTCTTGGGCGTGCCCACGAGGACGGTGCCGCCCGCGAACTTCATCTCGGCGCCCGTGAACGCCTGGAAATTGAAGGCGTCGGAGAGCTTGCCGCGGCCGAGCAGGAATGAGAGCGCCGCGGGGTACTGCGCGCCGCTCTGCGCCCCGCTGACCTGCTGCTCGAACATCTGCTTGTTGTCGGCCTCGTACACGCGCACCGTGGTGCCGTTCGACACGACGCGGTTGCCCGCGGGGTTGGAGTACTCCCAAGCCATCTTGCCGGGCTTCTCGAAGAAGACCATGCCGGCCGAGGCGCGCTTCGTGTTGTAGGCCTTGACCGTGAACTCCTGGTCGAAGTGCGCGGTGAACGTGCGCGACTGGTCGTAGAACGCCTGCACCTTGTTCACCACGCCCTCGGCGACCTTCGCGTCGAGCGGCGTGGGCTCGGCGGCGCTCGCGGGCGAGGAGGGCGCCGCCACGGCGCCGAGCGCGGCCAGGCCGAGGGCGAGCGCGAGGGTGGAGGCGAGGGAGCGGCGGCGGAGCGGGGTCAGGCGGGACATGCGGTTCTCCAGGGGCAGAGACGTAACGGGCGGGTCGCGCGAAGCTTACGGATTTTTCTGCGATTCGCGAGCGGGCGTGGCGGGCGTTGCGGGCGTGGCGACGAGGCGCTCGATGGGAGGTTGGACGGTCGTTCAGGGCAAAGGGTTCACTTGGCGGGCACTTTCCCGCGTAAAGAAGCCTGTCTTCGGGGCTGAGCGACCTGCTTCCCGGGGGCGAGGCGGGCGGCGAGGGGCGCGCGCTGGAGGTGGGTGAGCGCCACCGCGAGGGCGTCGGCGGCGTCGGCTGGGGGGAGCGTGGGCAGCGACAGGATGAGGCGCACCATCTGGGCGACCTGGTCCTTCGCGGCCTTGCCGCCCCCGACGACCGTCGATTTCACGCGGGCCGGCGGGTACTCCCCGGTGGGCAGGCCCGCGCGGGCGCACACGAGGAGCGCCACGCCCCGCGCGTGGCCGAGCTTCGCGGCGGCCGACGGGTCTCGCGCGAAGAACAGCGACTCGATCGCGCACTCGTCCGGCGCGTGGGCGGCGAGCACCTCGACGAGGCCGCGCTCGATCGCGACCAGGCGCTCGCCGAGGGGGAGCGACTCGCCGGGAGAGATGACCCCGTGCGCGACGTGCCGCAGGCGGACGCCCGCGCGCTCGGCCAGGCCCCAGCCGAAGTGGCGGGTGCCCGGGTCGAGCCCGAGGACACGCAGCGCGCCGGAGGGCCCGGTCACGCGAGGTTCTGGAGCTCCTCGTCGGAGATGTCGAAGTCGGCGAAGACGTTCTGGACGTCGTCGTGATCGTCGAGCGCCTCGGCGAGGTTCATGGCGACCTCGGCGTCGCGGCCCGTGAGCGGCTTCTTCGCCTTGGGGAGGTAGGCGAGGGAGGCGTTCTTGGTCTTCACGCCGGCGGCCTCGAGCGCGTCGTTGATGGCGGAGAGCACCTCCGGCGGCGTGGTGACGTGCCACTCCTCGTCGACGTCGGCGTAGTCGTCCGCGCCGGCGCCCACCGCGATTTCCATGAGCTGGTCTTCGGTGGCGTCGGCCTTCTCGAGGGTGATGACGCCCTTGCGCTCGAACGCCCACGCCGCCGCGCCGGCGCCGCCGAGGACGCCGTTGTTCTTCTCGAAGATCTTGCGGAGCTCGGCCACCGTGCGGTTGCGGTTGTCGGTCATGCCCTCGACGAGGAAGAGGGTGCCCCCGGGGCCGCTGCCCTCGTAGAGCACCTCGTCGTACGACGCGCCCTCGAGCTCGCCCGTGCCGCGCTTGACCGCGCGGGTGATCGTGTCGCCCGGCATCGACTGGTTCTTGGCGTCGGAGATGGCCTTGCGCAGGCGCGGGTTGCCCCCGGGATCACCGCCGCCCATGCGGGCGGCGACCGTGAGCTCCTTGATGAGCTTCGTGAAGAGCTTGCCGCGCTTCGCGTCGGCGGCGCCCTTCTTGTGCTTGATAGTGGCCCATTTCGAATGCCCGCTCATCCCGTCGACCCTCGCTGCTGCCGGCGACGCGCGTTACGCATGCACACTGCACGCTTGCGCCTCGGCGTGGGGGTCGATGTAGCCCAATCTGCGCACGTCGTCACGCGCGGTCGGCGGGCCGCCTCACCCGGGCGCCGCTACTTGTGCTCCGCCGGCGGCGAGGCCGGCGGCGGCGCGACGCGCAGGCTGGCGAGGAAGCTGTCGTCTGTGCGGCGCGCGTCGAGGGCGAAGGCGTCGTAGCGGGCGCGGGCGACCGTGCCCGTGGGGAGGCCGAGGGTGAACTCCTCTTCGAGCACGCCGCCGTCGACGCGCGTGGAGCGCGCCGCCTCGAGCTCGGTGGACCGCAGCTCGAAGGGCCCGGGCTGGCGCACGAGCCGCGCGCCCTTCGGGAGCTCGACCCGCCTGCGGACGCGGTACTGCACGGCGCGGTCGATCGCGAAGGCGCCCTCGCGGCCGCTCTGCGTCACGTAGAGGTTGCCGAGGGACGACACCCACGGGCGTGGGTACACGATGTGGACGGGGTCGAGCCCCGGCAGCGCCCACGTGCCGCCCGACTCGGGCTGGGCGTAGCTGCCTACTGTGAGGTCCGCGCGGATCGCGACCTCCCAGCTCCCCTCGCGCGACGAGAGCTCGACCTTGTCGACGCTGGCGAACGGGACCCACGCGAGCGCGATGCTCTGGAGGGCGCGCTGCCGCTCGGTGCCGACCACCCGCTCGAAGGTCTCGGCGAGCTGCTGCGCGGGCCGCCCGCGCACGAGGACCGTGAGGCTCCCGCGGGCGTTCCCGGCGGCGTCGAGGGTGAGGCGCAGGTCGACCTCGTCGCGCTCGGCGTGCGCGTCGAACGTGGGCAACGGCGCGATCTGGCCAGTGGCGAGCAGCGCGCTGCGCCCGCGGAGCTCCGGCGAGACGCGCCCGGCGGGGAGCGGTGGGCCCTGGACGTCGGCGTCGACGAGCAGGTCCTCGCGGGTCGCCTTGCCGGCGGCGTCGCGCCCCGTGAGGTGGACCACCGCGAGCGGGTGGGTGAAGCGCCCGACGTGCGGGGGGAACGCCGGGTCGGCGCTGAAGGGGCCGTCCTCGGCGACGAGGATGTCGGTCGGTACTCCGAGCTCGCGGAGCGCCCGCACGACGAGCCACGTGCGGCTGCCCTCGTGGCGAGTGAGCATGGTGCGGGCGGTCTGCGTGACGAACGCGTCGGTGCGCCCGAGCTCGTAGTCGCTGAGCGTCGCGGGGGACGAGACCTTCAGCGCCTTGCCCGAGGCGGCGACGATCGCGTCGACGAGCGGTCGCCCGCCGAGCAGCTTGCCGTCCTTGGTGGCGGCCTCGCGGATCCACGCGGAGACCTCGCGCGAGCCGTGATCATCGAGCGACGCCACGGTGTCGGCGAGACCGCTCGCGAGGTCGGACCAGCGCGACGTGGAGAAGCTCACGTTGCAGCTCCGGTCCATCTTGGGGGTGCCGTCTTCGAAGCGCCGCGCGCCGCGCTCGTCGACGTTGAACCGCAACACGCGCGTGGCCCCCTCGCGCCGCTCCTCCGCCTTGCCCAGGAGCGGGTGGCTCCACAGGGCGCCGGGCTTGGCGACCGGGAGCCGCAGCTCGATGCGCGCGCGCGCAACGGCCGTGCGGTCAGGGAGGAGATCCGGCGTGTCGAAAGAGACGTCGCCGTGGTCGTTGGGGAGCGCGTACCCCGCGTAGATGGCCTCCACCGCGTCGCCGGCCTCGAGCTGCGACAGATCGGCGTGGGCCTGCGACGCGCGAGGGGTCGCGTCGGGCGTGAGTATCCTCCCGTCTTTCTTGAAGATTCTTCTTCGCAGGACGCGGCTCGTCGAGCGGCCGCTGAGCGAGGGGGCGTTCGCCTGCGCGTGCGACTCGACGTCGGCCGTGCCCGTGAGGCGGCGCACGTCGAACAGGACGTAGGACAGGAGCCCCTCCGGCGAGACGGTGTAGCGCTCCTCGTGGGCGAGGACGGCGGTGGCCGCCGAGGCGAGCGCCGGGCTCGCCCGATCGGCCGCGGTCACCCGCTCGGCGACGCCGTCGAACGCGCCGAGCACGTCGACCCCTCGCGCGACGAGCACCGCGGGGAGCGCGCCGGGCGCGTCCGCCGCGACGAGCGCGCGCTCGAGCACGGCGTCGAGCGTGGCGGCCGGGTGGGTCGCGTGGAAGAGCGAGAGCGAGCGTTCGCCGGGCGGGAGGGCCTCGTAGAGCCGCGCGGCCTCCGCGACGGCGCCCCGCCCGAGCGCGTCGCGGACGGAGCCGGTCGCGAAGAAGGTGGGGGCGCCGTAGAGGCGCCGCAGGCGCCCGAGCTCGGCCTCGGCGCCCGCAGGGTCGCCTGCGCTGCGCTTCTCGCTGTAGCAGCGCGCGTTCGTGTGGTCGCGCGGCGGGCTCGAGTCGCACTCGAACGCGAGGGCGTCGGCGCCGCGCCGGGGGGTGGACTCGCGCTCGACGGACTCGCCGAGCACCGTGCCCGCGAGGTGCGCGCGGGCACGGTCACGCGCGCGCGCTGCGCGATCGTAGAGCTCCGCGCGGCCCGCCTCGATCGCCTCGTAGCCATCGAGGAGGGCGGCGTTCGCCCCCTTGACGTCGGCGCGGCGCGCGTCGAGCTCTCGCAGCGCGACGATGCGCGCCTCGCCCTCGCCGCGGCGCTGGCCCGCGAGCGACGCGAGCTCGAGCGCGGCC
>CAZHGG010000128.1:3525-10126 GCA_964531755.1 uncultured Polyangiaceae bacterium | reverse complement strand
GCGGGGTGATCGGCTCATCACGCGAGGAGGCGCGCCCGTCGCCAACTGGGCAGGCGATGACCTCCGTGGCCTCGACGCCGAGGGAGCGGAGGAGCGCCGCGAGCGAGACCTGGAGCGCGAACATGCGCCCGACCGGGGTCTCGGGGAGCTGGGCCGCCCTGCAACGCTCCATGGCCTCGCGGAAGACGGGCTCTTCCGCGGCGAGCTCCTCGCCCGCGTGGAGGTCGCACGCGGGATCTTCTGGCAAGACGAGGACGAGCTTGTGGGTGCGGCCGGGCACGACGCGCCCGGACATCGTCGGTGGGGCGTCGAGCGCGCGCGCGGCCTCCGCCGCCGAGGCCGCGACCACAGCCAACCTGTGATCGTGTCGGCTCCGACGCGCCCCCGCGGAATAGGCCACGTCCGCCAGGTCGGCGCCCGATGAGAGGGAGTCGCGGTACGATCGCCTCAGCGCCTCGAGCGCGGGGGCGCTGTGCGCCGAGACGGCGACGAGCGCGGCGCGCCCTGGCGGGGCCGCCTCGCGCGCGGCCCTCGGCGGTGCCTCGCCGAGCACGATGTGCGCGTTGGTGCCGCCCATCCCGAAGGAGCTGATCCCGGTCACCAGCGGGCCGTCGCCGTGATCCGGCCACGGCTCGACGCGCGTCAGGACGCGGAGGCCGCGCTCGTCGAGCCGCGCGTACCGGTTGGGCGTCTCGAAGTGGAGGCTCGGCGCGAGGGTCCGATGGGAGAGCGACAACGCGGCCTTCACCAGCCCCGCGATCCCGGCCGCCGACTCGAGGTGTCCGAGGTTGGTCTTGACCGAGCCGACGGCGCACGCGCGCCCTGGCGCGCGCCCCTCGCGCATCACGGCTCCGAGCGCGGCCGCCTCGATCGGATCGCCGATCAGCGTGCCCGTGCCGTGGGCCTCGACGTACGAGACCCGCCCGGGGCTCACGCCCGCGCGCGCGTAGGCCGCGCGGAGCACCTGCTCCTGCGACCACCGGCTCGGCGAGGTCAGGCCGTTGGAGCGGCCGTCCTGGTTCACGGCAGAGCCGAGGATCAAGGAGTGGACGCGATCGCCGTCCGCGAGGGCCCGAGACAGCGGCTTCAGGACGAGCAGGGCAGCGCCCTCGCCCCTCACGATCCCGCGGGCGCCCGCGTCGAACGCGCGGCAGCGACCGTCCGCGGAGAGGAGCCCGGCGCGGGCGTAGAACACGTCCATCGTGCGGTCGAGGATCAGGTTGACCCCGCCAGCGATGGCCAGCGTCGACTCCCCGGAAAGGAGGCTCTGGCACGCGAGGTGGATGGCCACGAGCGACGAGGAGCAGAGCGTGTCGATCGACATGCTCGGGCCGCGCGCGTCGAGGAAGAACGAGAGCCGGTTCGACGCGATCCCAAGCGAGCACCCCGGCCCGAGCTGCGCGTCGAGCTGCGTGAGATCCTGCGCGTGCCGCCGCGCGAAATCCGCGTTCATGATCCCCACGAAGACGCCCGCGCGCGAGCCGGCGAGAGGCTCGACCGGACAACCGGCGTCCTCCAGCGCCTCCCAGGCGACCTCGAGCAACAGCCGCTGCTGGGGGTCCATGCGCGCCGCCTCCCGGGGCGAGACCCGAAAAAAGGCGGGCTCGAAGTGGTCGATGACCTCGAGGAAGCCGCCGCGACGGCAGGTCGGGGCGCGCTGAACGAGCCAGTCTGGCGGCTCGAGCTCCGAGCGCCCGACGGGGGGCTCGCGCACGGCCTCTCCCCCGCGGAGGAGGAGGTCCCAATAGGCCGCGAGGCTCTCCGCGGCGGGGAGCCTGCAGGCCATTCCAACGATCGCGACGGGCTCGGTCATCGCCGGGGCTCCGGCCGCGACGGCCCCTTCAAAGGTCGCCCTCGCCCCCGGCGGGAGGCCCCACCGCGCTCGGGCCCACGATCCCGGCGAGGTGGCGCGCGAGCGACTCGATGGTCGAGTGGTCCCACAGGAGCGTGGCGTCGAGCTCCACCCCCAGCCAGCCCTCGAGGACCCCCACGATGTGCACGGCCTCGACCGAGCCGAGGTCGTAGCTCGCGAACGGCTCGCGCACGTCAATCTGCTCCGGCGGGACCCTGGCCGCGACGGCGACCTCCGCCACGAGCCTCTCGAGGATTTGTCTTTCGGTGTGCACGGCGCTCCCCTTCTCGTGCGGCCGGAGGTGACGATAGCCGACGCGCGAGGGTCGACGGCGGCAAACTTTCGCTAGCGAAGCTTGCCGCTCGCGTAGGCCAGGCGGCAAGCGTAGCGCTCGAGCTTCCCGCTCGACGTCTTGGGGATGGCGCCCTTCTCGACCAGCACGACGGCGTGCACGGCCGCTTGGTGTTGCTCAAGCACGGCGCGCTTGATGGCGCGGTGAACCTCCGCGGGCGCGACCTCGAGAGCCCCGGCGTGCTCGGCGACGATGACGAGTCGCTCCGCGCCGTCGTGCTCCACCCCGAACGCCGCGCAACAGCCCGCGCGGACGGACGGGGCGGCGGCCTCGACTGTGGCCTCGAGGTCCTGGGGGAAGAGGTTGCGCCCGCCGAGGATGATCACGTCCTTGCGGCGACCGCAGATGTAGAGCTCGCCCTCGTGGAGGAAGCCCAGATCTCCGGTGCGGAGGAAGGGCCCCTCGCCGCCCTCGAGCGTGCCGGCGAACTCGCCGCGCGGCTCGGCGTCGGTGCCCCAGTATCCGCTCGCGATGGCGGGCCCGCGCACCCAGACCTCCCCGACGCGGTCCGACCCCACGAGCCGCGCGCTCTCCGGATCGACGATGCGAACGTCCTCACTCGCCGCCGGCTTGCCGCAGCTCACGAGGACGCGCCGATCGCCGAGGTCGTCGCGCGCGAGGACGACGGCGCCGCGCTCGAGGGCGGAGGCGTCGACGGCGCAGGTCTTCGGAGGTGCGCCGCGCTCACTCCCCGCGACGAAGAGGGTCGCCTCGGCCAGGCCGTAACAGGGAAAGAACGCCGAGCGCCGGAACCCCTGGGGCTCGAAGGCCGCACAGAAGCGCGAGTAGGTCGGCTCGCGCACGGGCTCTGCGCCGCAGAACGCCACCTCCCAGCTCGAGAGATCGAGGCGCGCGCGCTCCTCCTCGGTCACGCGGCGCGCGCAGAGCTCATAAGCGAAGTTCGGGCCACCGCTCGTGACGGCACGGTGGTGCGAGATCGCCTCGAGCCAACGGGCTGGGCGCTTGAGGAAGGCGATCGGCGACATCAAGACGAGGCTCGTCCCGACGTGGAGGACGTGCAGCACATTGCCGATGAGGCCCATGTCGTGGAACACGGGCAGCCATCCCACCACGAGCCCCGTCGGCCCCATCCTCGCGTCAATCGAGCGTCGATTGGCCATCAGGTGACGGTGCCGCACGACGACGCCCTTGGGCGCCCCGGTCGAGCCTGAGGTGTATTGGACGAACGCCACGTCCTCCGGGGAGATCGCGGGCCGGCGCCAGCCCGCGCCCTGCGCGGGACCGTCCACGTCGCTCGCGAGGCAGCGGAGCCCCGCGAGCTCCGGGAACGCCGGCGCGACCGCCTCGAGCGCCGGCCGGTGCTCGGAGGTCGTCAGCGCGATTCGCGCGCCGCAGTCTGCGGCGATGCCGCGCAGCTTGGCGAGGGCGCGCGCCGGGCTCTTGGGATCCGGCGGGTAGGCCGGCACCGCGATCCGGCCCGCGAGCAGGCAGCCGAAGAACGCGGCGACGAACTCGGGACCCGAGGGGAAGAGGAGCAACACGCGGTCCCCCGCGCTCCCGTGCCGCTGGAGCAGGGCGCCGATCGCCGACGCGCGCTCGAGGAGCGCCGCGTAGCCGAGCTCGACGGACGGACCCCAGGTGTCACCCGAGGTGAGGTAGCGCAGAAAGACCGCCTCGCCGCGCTCCTCGGCACGAGCGGCCAGCACGTCCACCAAGGTCGCGGGAGGTGGGCGCATGCCCGACGGGCTAGCACGCCAGCACCGCAGGGCAAAGTGCGCGTACGATCGGCGAATGGAGAGGAGACTCCCGTCGTGACGACGCCCCCCGAAGACCTCGAGCCCTTCCGCGAGTACGTCCGGGACTTCATCGCCCGCGAGGTCGCCCCACACGCGGCCGAGTGGACGCGGCGGCGCTGCGTGCCGAGGTCTCTCCACGCCGCCGCGGGGGCCGCCGGGCTCTTGGGGCTCAAGTACCCTGTCGCGTGGGGCGGCCTGAATCGCCCTTACGCGTTCACGCACGCGATGCTCGAGGAGCTCGGCGCGTCGGGGTGGATGGGGTGCCTCCTCAGCCTGGTGCTGCAGTCCGAGTTCTCCACGCCGCACCTCGCGCTCTATGGCGGCGCAGCGCTCCAACGGCGCTTCCTCGCGCCCGCGATCGCCGGCACGTGCGTCCTCGCCATCGCGATGACGGAGCCAGAGGGCGGCTCGGACCTCGCGCACCTCGGGACGACCGCGACGCCGGTCGAGGGTGGACTCCGCGTCACGGGGAGAAAGTGGATGATCGGCAATGCCCTCCTCGCCGACGCCTTCTGCGTGCTGTGCCGGGCGCCCGAGCCCGTCCCTGGGCAGCTCCCCCGCCTGACGATGCTCGTGGTGGAGGCGACGACTCCAGGGTTCTCGATCGTACGCCAGCTCGAGAAGACCGGACTCCACGCGACCCCCAACTGCGAGATCGCCTTCGACGACTGCTTCGTCCCCGAGGAGAACGTGATGGGCAGGCCGGGGCTCGCCATCCCACAGTCGTTCGTCGCGAACAGCTACGAGCGCGTCGCCCTGGCCGTCCTGGCGCTCGCCGCGATGCGCACCGGGTGGCAGAGCGCGGTGCGCTTTTTAGGCGCTCGCCGGGCCGGGGAGCGGCCGCTCCTCGACCGCTCGCCGTGGCGCCACCGGCTGATGCAAGACCACCTGCAGATCGAGGCGTGTGACCGTGTCGTGCGCGACGCGGCCGCGAGCCTCGCGTCGGGGAGGCCCGATCAGGCGCTCGTCCTCATGGCGAAGATCCTGGCCACCGAGGCGTGCCAAGAGGTGCTGCGGCACGCCGCGCAGGCCCATGGCGCGCGGGGGTTCCTCGACGACGAGCTGATCGGGAGGCTCTCCGCGGACGCGCGCGCGCTCACCGTGGGAGGGGGGGCCTCGGAGGTGTTGATGGACGCGCTCTCGCGGCTGGTGCTGCCGCGAGTGATGCGGGGGTGAGGAGCTTCTCGGATATCGGCGGAGGAGAAAGGATTCGAACCTTCGGACAGCTTGCGCCGTCGGCGGTTTTCAAAACCGCTGCCTTAGACCACTCGGCCACTCCTCCAACTTGCTCGCCTTTTCTAGCACGACCCCGGCGACCGTCACCGCCGAACCGCGGCTCCGGCGCGCGGGCTGGTGGGCGCCAGGGCGTCGCCGGCGCCGCGACGCGACGCGGCGTGCTACGAATGGTCCGATGAAGCCGTCCACCCCGCTGCTGGCCCTCGGGTCGCACACGCCCGCCCCAGGCCCGGACGCTGGAGACTCCGCGGGTCCGGCCGACGCCGCGGCCTACGGGTGCGCGACGTGGAAGGGCCTCGGCGCGCTCGGCGCCGCGATCAACGTGAGCGACCACCTCCACGTGGGGACCCCCACGGGCCTCGAGACGTGCGCGCTCTCCGAGGTCGCCGCGACGGACACGTGCGCGCGGATCAGTCACGGCCCCGCGGCGAGCGCGGCCGACCCCATCGACATCACGACCACGGACGTGTGGTATCGCGGCGACAGGCGCGTGCGCCGCGTGGCTCGGCGGCCGCGCGTGGACAGCGCACCATGAGGGCCGCGAGGATTCACCGCTACGGCGGCCCCGAGGTGCTCGTCGTCGAGGAGGTGCCCGACCCGGCGTGCGGCCCCGACGACGTGCTGGTCGAGGTGCACGCGTCGTCGGTGAACCCCATCGACTGCAAGATCCGCGCGGGGGCGCAGCGAGGGGCGGTGCGGCTCTCGCTGCCCGCGAGGCTGGGGATGGACGTCTCGGGGGTCGTGGTCGAGGTGGGCATTCGTGTCACCGACTTCGTGGTGGGCGACGAGGTGTGGAGCTCACCGCACCACAAGCGACAGGGCACCTACGCCGAGCTCATCGCCATCCGGGCCGACGAGGTGGCGAAGAAGCCTGTCCGAATGACGCACGCGGAGGCCGCCTCGCTCCCGCTCGTGGGCCTCACGGCGTGGGCCTGCCTCGTCGACGCGGCCGACCTGAAGGCCGGCGAGCGCGTGCTCATCGAGGCCGGCTCGGGCGGCGTGGGGTGCTTCGCCATCCAGCTCGCCAAGCACCTCGGCGCGCACGTGGCGACCACGTGCAGCGGCCGCAACGCGGACCTCGTGCGCTCCCTCGGCGCCGACACGGTCGTGGACTACACGAAGGAGCGCTTCGAGGAGGTGCTCCCGCCGCAAGACGTGGTGCTCGAGGCGATGGGCGGCGACTCCAAGCAGCGCGCGTTCAAGGTGCTGAAGCGGGGCGGGCGGCTCGCGTCGATCAACTCCGACCTGCCGGCGCTCACGAAGAAGTTCGGCCCGAACCTCGGCCTCGTCGCCGCGGGCGGCAAGATCGCGTCGATGGTCGCGTGCGGCATGCTCACGCGCGGGGTGAAGGCGCGGCCGGTCATCCGCAAGTGCAGCGGGGAGGACCTCGCCAAGCTGGCCGCG
>CAZHGG010000128.1:0-3425 GCA_964531755.1 uncultured Polyangiaceae bacterium | reverse complement strand
CGCGGGCCACATCGAGGCGGTGCTCGATCGGACGTTCCCGCTCGCCGAAATCGCGGAGGCCCACGCGTACAGCGAGACCGGGCGCGCGCGCGGCAAGATCGCGATCCAGGTGCGCTGACCGGCTCAGCGCGCCGACGGGAGAGCGCCGCGCAGCGGCGAGACCAGGGCCACCCTGCCGGCGCGGAGCCCACCCGCCCAGTCGTCCCGGTCGACCAGGGACAAGAACGCGCGGATCCCCGCGGGCTCGTTTCCATTGCCGTGCACGAGGATGACCGCGCCGTCGTGCGCGCGCTCGCCCTTCGCGAGCCACGCGTCGGCGTCGAGCGCGAAGAGGCCGAGCCCGGCGAGCTCGCCGCGCCGGGTCGCGTCGTGCACGAGGCCGGGGACGCGGAAGAGCGCGCTCGGGACCTGGCCCTGACCGAGCAGGAGCTCCTCGTTCTTCGTCACCTCGGCGCGGAGGTCGACCGACGCCGCCGTGAGGAACGCGCAGCTCGTGCGCGCCGCGTTGCAGTGGAGCGGGTGCGTGAACGAGTGGTTGATCCAGACGATGTCGAGCTTCGACTGCTTGTTCCACGCGAGGAGCTGCGCGAGCTCGGGCTCGTGCGCCTTGGCCCACCCGCCGGTCATGGCCACTCCGACGGGCAGAGGACGACCGAGGGCCTCGCCCGCACGCACCACCCAGTCGAACAGCGACTTGTCCCAGGGCTTGGACGACTGGCACATGTCGACGGTGAGCGCGACGTCGAGCGGCGTGCCGGCCTCGGCGGCGACGCTCTTCAGGGCGACGCCCGCGCGCGCGCGGAGCGCCTTCAGGTACTCGGGGACCACGCCGGCAGGGAGCGGCGCGAGGTCCGCGCTGCGGACGACGTACGAGCGCGCGGTGGCGTCGTCGACCACGAGCGTGGCGTCCACGCGATCGTAGCGGAGCTCGCGGAGCGCCGTGACGGTCGCGCCCGCGGGCAGCTCGGCGTCGGCGGGCGCCAGCGAGCGAGAGGCGCGCGCGAGGCGCCGGCCCGCCGGCTCGATGGGCGCGTAGCCCTCAACCGTGTGCGTCGCGGTGAGCGCGCCCTCACTCGCGCTCTCCTCCGCCGCTTCGCCTCCGTACACGGGCGTCTCTTCGGGCGGCGGCGACGCGAGCTCGGCACTGCAGGCGGTCACGGCGAGGGCGAGCATCCCGACGAGGGCGACGGAGGCGGTTCGACGGGGTGCGCGCATGGGTGCGTGAGCGATAGCACCCCGAGCGCCGCTGTCACGCGAGGAGTGGCGCGCGGACGGTCCGTGCATGCGCGTGCCCGATCGCCGGGGCGCGACTCCGCCGCCACCCTCTGGTAGTGACGCGCCATGCCGCGGCCCCCGCTCCTCCAGCGACTCTCCGATCATGGCTTCACCCCGGGGCGGCGCGACGTGGCTCCGCTGCTCGCGCTGCTCGAGGGCGACGACGAGGCGGTCGCGAAGCGCGCGGAGGCCGCGCTCGCGCGGGCAGGCGCGGCCGCCGTCGACAGCGTGATCGCGTTCGCCGACGCGGAGCCCCGGCCCGAGGCTCACCGCGTGGCGCGGCTCCTCGGCGCGCTCGGCGGGGAGCCCGCGCGCGCCTACCTCGCGCGGCGCCTCCGCGAGGGCGACGGCAAGGAGCGGCGCTGGGCCGCGACGTCGCTCGCGAAGGTGTCTCCGAACGACGCGGAGGGGCCGCTGCTTGAGGCGCTTGGTGCGCTCTGCGCGCCCGGGGCGGAGCCCCGCGGCGAGGACGTGCGCGCGTTCGTTCAGGCGCTCGGCAAGGTGGGCGGGCCGCCGACGTTGCGGGCGCTCGAGCGCCTCCCGGCCCTGGACGCCGAGACCGCGCGGGTCGTGGAGAAGGCGAGGCTGCTCGTCTCGCGGACGGCCTCGCGCGCCACGGCGCGCGGCGCCGGAGGGCCCGCGCTCGACCTCGAGGCGCCGCGCGAGGCGCGCGGCCGCGTGTCGCTCCGCTTCACGTGCCGCGAGGGTCTCGAGAGCGTGCTCGCGGAGGAGCTGGGCGCGTGCGGACCGCGGACGCAGGTGATGGCCACCGGCCGCGGGTTCGTGTCGGTCGTGCACACCGGGCCGCTGCGCGAGGTGCTCGCGGCGCGCACCGCGCTCTCGCTCGCGTTCGAGCTCGACGAGTACTCACCGCCGACCGACGCGCCGGACGGCGGGCTTCCCGCGCGCGTGGCGGCCTTCCTCACTTCGCCGGCCGTGCTGGGCGTGGTGGCGAGCGGCGCGGAGGCCCCGCGTGGCCGCGAGGCCCGCTTCCGCCTCGTGCTCACGAGCGAGGGCTACGGGCGGGCCGCGGTGTTCGAGGTCGCCCGGCGCGTCGCCGCCTCGGGGGCGCCGCTCGTGAACGACCCGACCGACAGCGACTGGACCTTCACGGTGAGCGAGCGCGGCGATCGCCTGGTCGCGCTGCTCGAGCCCAAGAACGTGCAAACCACACGCTTCATCTACCGCACGCGCGACGTGCCCGCCGCCTCTCACCCTACGATCGCCGCGGCGATCGCGCGGATGTCGGCGCCGAGCCCCGGGGACGTGGTTTGGGATCCGTTCTGCGGCTCCGGGCTCGAGCTCATCGAGCGGGCGCGGCTAGGGCCCGCGCGCGCGCTCGTAGGCACCGACGTGGACCCGCGCGCGATCGAGGCCGCGCTCGAGAACGCGCGGGGCGCCGGGGTCGCCGTCGACGCGCGCCAAGGCGACGCGCGCGTGGCGCCGTGCCCGCCGGGCCTGACGACGGTGCTCACCAACCCGCCGCTCGGCCGGCGCGTGCTGCCGGGCGAGCACGAGGCGCTCCTCGTCGAGGTGCTCCAACGCGTCGGCGCCGCGCTGCAGCCCGGCGGCAGGCTGGTGTGGATCTCTCCGTCGCGGCGCCTCGACCCCGTGGCCGACGCCGCGGGCCTCGCCCTGCAGCGCGCGTTCGACGTCGATCTCGGCGGGTTCCGAGGTCGCTTGGAGATCCGGGTGAAGGCGGGCGCGGCGCCGAGCGCGGCCCAGACCGGAAGGCGGCGGCGACGCGCACGGTGAGCGCCGCGGAGGGGCGGCGCTCTCGCCAGCAGCCCTCGGCAGCTGTTGGCAGGGTGGGGCCCCCGTGCGACGATGGGCCAACATGACCACGTGCTCGAAGTGCCACGCCGAGCTCATCGGCGTGAGGAAGTTCTGCTCTGCCTGCGGGCCGCCGGTCGCGGACGCGCCGGCGCCGGCAGGCCCCGCGTCGGACGCGATCAGCGTGGGGCGCCCGGGCGGCGACGTCGACCCGCTCGCGCGCACCGCGATGCCGGACAGCAGGTCCGCGCCGGCGACCGCCCCGGGCTCGCAGGACGCCTCGAGCGCGCTCGCCGCGCTCGGCCAGACGTCGCCACAGTCGCCGAGCGCGAAGCGCCCCGTGAACGCGACCGTGCCTCTCACGGCCATGCCGCACC
>CAZHGG010000127.1:0-10189 GCA_964531755.1 uncultured Polyangiaceae bacterium | reverse complement strand
GAACTTCCCGGCGAACCAAAGGTCCGGTTTCTACGGATCTGAGGGGCCGGTCACAGACGAGGGGCTTCGCCGTGTACCAGCGAGGTGTGGGAGCGGGTCGGCGTGCGGTTCCTCGAGAGCGGCACGGAGGGTGCGCTCGAGGCCAAGACGATGCTCGCGGGCTTGCCGGCGAAGGAGGGAGCCGCGTGCGGCCCGTCGCTGCCGTGGACCCTGCAGTGGCGCGTCCGGGAGTGGCGGGCACGCTACGGTCCGGCCAAGGAGGGCCCGTTCGAGCAGGTGCACCCGCGGCGGGAGGCCGCGATCGACTCCCGCGGCGAGGGTGCCCGCGAAATCGATCGTGTCTCCCGTCAGAACCGCGACCTCGCGCGCGTCTCTAGGGCATGAAAAGCATCAAAGTGTGGTGGGACGACCGCTCCGGGGTCGAAAAAGTCGCCGTAGGCGTGGTTGCGGGCCTCGTGGTCGTCGCGACTGGGGGTGGCGCGGCGTACGCGCTCGCGTCTGGCGGGGCGATCGTCATCAGCGGCGAAACTGTCGTCGCGGTTGGGGCGGCGGCGACCGCGCTCGCGAGTAGCTTTCGCAGCTGACGCGCTCGTCTCGCGGGGGGACGCGCGTCGCCGACGCCGGCGAGTCTCACGGACTGACCGGTGCCGCGCGTCCGCCAAACGCCAGGCGGCCGCTAATAGCGGAACCTCTCGGTCACGTGTCGGGTTGGGTCGCGTTGCGGCGGACAACTCTCCAGCGCGGAGCGTAGCTCCCCGGTCAATCGTGACAGCAGGTCGGCGGTTGGCTGGGCACGCGCGAGCGCATCGTCCAGCTGAGCGAGGTCACTCTGCTCCCGGAACGCCGGGTCGAGCGCCGCGGCGGCGGCGGCGGCGAGCTCCTCGCGCGCACGCGCCGCCGATTCGTGGCGCCCGGAGGCGCTGCACGCGCGCGCCAGCCAGCGCAGGCGGGACGCCTCCACGTGTCGGGGCATCGGTGACCACTGAGGCGAGGCCAGGTAGCGAAGTGAGTCCTCCGGTGCCCCGGCCTGCACCAACGCTCGCCCCGCGGCCAGTCGCAAGTAGCCGAGCGAGGTCGCGGAGGTCTGGGGATTTGCCTCGAGCACCTCGACGTTGTCGTGCAGGGCCGCGCGGAGCGCTTCGTTGGAGGTCGTGTCCCCTTCGCCAGCGCGAATGCCGAGGAGGCGCAACAGCTCCGAGAGAGCGTGGGACGCCTCGTGCGGGAGGTTCAGGTCGCGCCAGCTCCGTACGGCCTCGTCGAGAGCGCTGATGGCCTCGCTTTCCTGCTCAATCGCGGCCCACCCCCGCCCGATGGCGCCGAGCAGGACGCAGTCCTCCGCCGAGCGCTCGCTCGCCTCGCGTACGAAAGCGCTCGCTTTCACGAAGAGCTCCGCGTCGCCCAGGCCCGCGTCGGTGGCCGACTGAACCACGTGCGCCAGGTAGCGGAGCCGCCACGAGCGGTGCATGGCGGAGAGCTCCGACGGCGATGGCCAAGTGAGGGGGGCCGGGGGGGCTCCGGCGTGGCGGCTCGCGATAGCGATCGTGACCTCGAGCTGCCCGTGCAGCGCTGGCGCGACGTCCTGCTTCAGGGCCGCGGCGCACGCGGCGATGGCCCGCCAGCCGAGGACGCGCGGTTCGCCGAAGAGCGCGGCACGGTAGAGGGACTCCGAGAGGTTCCGCGCGAGCTTCGGGTCGGTGCGCCAGTGGGCGGCGAGCGCGCTCGTGACCTGCCGGGTATCGCCAAACGCTTCCCCAAAGGCTGCTCTGAACGAGTCGACCCCAACGATCTCCAGCCAAGACCGCGAGGGCGGGATTTGCAGCGCCTCGAGGGTCTCGTCCCGCGCTTCGATGGCGGCCTGCGCCTGAGAGGCGTGCACGAGCATTCGTCGGACTCCGGGAGCGTCCAAGACGACCCTGGCAACCTTGGCCCTCAAGCCGTCGACAGCGGCGAGACTGCCGTCGGCGCGCAGCTCGGCGCTGGCGACGAGGGAGGGGAGGCCGAGTCCGAGCCACCTCGAGGCGGTGGCGAGGGCCAGCGAGAGCCCGTACGAAGGGCCATCGAGCACCGTTATTGGCGCGAGGCCCTGCGGAATGGCCACGGCGATCGCTCTCCATTCGGTGATTCGCGAGAGCCCGTTCAAGTCTGCGAGCACGGGGAGATCGCGGGAAACGATGCCGTGCGCGAGCCGAGCGCACTCGAGCGCCGCGCCGCGCAGCTCGAGTGCGGCGCCCGCGCGAGACGCATCGGCGAGGCAGAACAGGCTGGAGGCTCCTCCACGCTCATCCACGGCGACGAGCAGTGCCTCGCCAACCGCGCCAGCGGCGAGGCGAGGGCCGTGGCCTCCAACCTCCGTCGCGCGCCGGGCCAGATCGGGGTCGACCGGCCAGCACCACCGCCACGTGAGCTGGTGCCGCAGCGTGCGCGAGGTTCGACCGGAGGAGCCCCGGCCCTCGAGAACTGTGACGAGCCCTGCCGTCACACCCAGACGGCCCACCACGCGTCGGGATCCTCGGTCGCGACAGCGAGCAACCAAGCGTCTGCTTCAGGAAGCTCCGCCTCGGGGAAGTACCCCGACTTCGTGATGGCGAGGAGGTCGATGCAGCGCAGCTCGGCCGCGAGGTGCCCTCCACCGTCGGCGCGCCAGAGCACGGTCTGCACGGACGCGAGCGCGTCGCGCTCCCTCGCCAGGACAAGGTAGTCGTCGATCGGGAGCTCTTCCTGCAGGTCGGCGAGCTCCTCACGCAGGCGCGAAGCTCGCTCGAGCGCCACCCGTTCGAGCGCTGTCCGCTCACTGGACGACAGGCTGCGCGCCCACTCCCCTGCGATGTCGGTAGGGTCCTTCGCGCGCCCATCGAGGATCGCCGCCGCGAGCTCCCGACCTGGCGCGTGCAGACGGGCGGCCGTGCCGACCGCGGCCGCCCGCTCGACTCTGGAAGGGGAACTCGCAAGCGCCAAGATCCTGGCTCGAACCGGCCCGTCGGACACGAAGTCGAGCGGCGGAAGAGCAGGCAAGCTGTCGGGAAAAGGTTCCCAGCGTTCGAGCGTGAGCCCCTCCAGGCGCGGAGCAAGGTCGAACGCGAAGAGCCCCTCGGGCCCGACCTCGACCACCAGGGGCCCGCCGCTCGTCTCGAAGCGAGCGGCTCCCCGGAGCCCGCCTCGCCCGTCGAGCCACACGGCACCGTCCCTCACCTGGGCCGTGCCGCCCGTCGCGACGGGCACGCTCTCGACGCAAAACACTGAAGGCTCGAGCTGGTGACGCCCGAGCTCGAGCCCCCCGATCGCCTCGAGCTCCTCAAGAAGCGGGGACAGGTCGGCGAGCGCCGCGGGGCGGGCCGAGCCCGCGCCGGGCGAGATGAAAGCGCCGATGCCCGGTCCGGCGAGGCCGAGGACCGCGCCGCGACTCTCCGGCCCGGCCAGACCGTGGGCGACCGTCGTGCTGAGCGCGCGCACGTGGCGGAGGAGCGGCGTCGAATCTGGATCCACGCCGAGGGGACCGAGCAGCGCCCGGCGGTCGTCATTCATGCTCACCTCCGGACGCACTTGCGCGCGAATTCTGACGCCGCCGCTTCAGGAGGGCCACCCACTCCTTGGCCATGCGCCCCCCCTCCTCGTCGAGCACACCGACCCCGACGAGCCGGTCCGTCTCGAGCAGGAGGTGGGTGCGCGCGCGCTCGTGCGTCTTCTGGATTCGATTTGTGGCGCGTCGCCTCGCGGCGTCTTCGGTCAGCGCCCCAAGCGCCGGATCTCCCCGGACGCACGCCTGGGTGAGCTGCTCCATCGAGACCGCGCCGAACGCGAGATCTTCGAGCTGCGAGAGCGCCTCGTCGAGCCAGCCTGGGCGGAGCGGGTCCGCCGCGACAGCGCGCAAGACGACGTCGCGCGCAGCCAGGACGCCCTGCTGGTCGCTCGTGGCGTTGGGGGGCGCGAGCTGTTCGTCGTACTCGACCTCGACGATATTCCGTCGACTCCGCCACTCGGATATACGAGCATTTCGAAGGAGTCGCTGTGCGTACCTCACCAGCTGACCGTTGGCCGACTCCAGCACGACACTGGAGAGCACGGGCATGCTCCCCGGGCCGGCGGCGCCGATCTCGGCCCGGAGCGCCGCGTTGCGCTCGCCGAGCCGTCGCACGATCTCGAACGCTCGCTCGCGGCTTCTCGCGAGGCTGATCATGGCGACTTGCACCTGATCGTCCCCATCGGGCCTGGCGCCCACGAGCTGCTCGAGGCACACCGTCAGGGTCCCAAGACCCGAGCGATCGTCAACGAAGGCGAACCTCGCGAGGGCTTCGAACGGTGACATCACAGCCCCTCGCGGATTGCGTCGACCCACATCGAGGCCTGCTGGCGAGCCCACTGAGACTCGCCTAGGATCGGACCCACCTCTCCCGCGCTGGCACGCCGGACGGCTTCTCGGTCTCCTGCTGTTCCGGAGATGGCGGGCAGGCGAGTCGCTCGCCTGACCAGGCGACAGGTGCTTCCCGCGTAGAGTCCGACCCGCCGATGCAGGCTCGCCTCCACGTTGGACCATGACTGGGGTCCAGACAAGGCGTGTCGAACGCGGTTGATCATGAAATCGGCGAGGATGAGCCCTGGGTGTGTTCGGGCGTTGTAGTGCTGCTCCTTGAGCGCGACGACGACGGTCGCGCGCTTGGAGCGCCGTAGCAGCGGATGCGTAGCGGCGTTTGCCTTCGCCATCGCCAGGCGAGTCGTTCCTGCTCCGCCCGACGTACGGGCCGCGATGTGGACCCAGAGGTTCGCGTCGCCATCCGGTTCGGCCACGAGCGCAAGTGCTCGCTCCAGCATGGTCTCGAAGAGCTCCCAGTAGTCTGCGTCTCCCCATGGATCGGTCGCCATGGGCGCCTGACGGGTTGGCTTCCAGGCAGCGACGATCGCCTGCCGACCGACGAGCGCGGGAGCGAGCCGTTCTTCGAGGAACGCACCCAGCTCCCCGGCCTGCGTGTCCGTCTCTTCCCTCAACCTGGTCCACTCCGCCTGCGCCGTACGCTTCAGCCATCGGCTTACGGCGTTCAGCTCCGCGATCGGCACGGCGCGCACGGACTCTGCCTTCTCGACGGTCGCGCGAAACGCCAGCGCCTCCGGCGCCAATGAGCTGCGGAGCAGGTCGTACGCCGGCTTCACGGCGGCGACGAAGCGCGGCGGAAACGGCGCGAAATCGTTCGTTCGCATCGGCTCGAAGAGAAGGCTCGCCGACGTGTTGTGGTGGGCGGCGTGGACCGGGTAGGCGGTGCCCGCGAAGATCGTGGTGAGCGCGTTCCTCAGCACCGCGCCGAGCTGCGCGCTCGCATAGCCTTCGACGAGCCAACCGCCGACGGCGAGGGCGTCCCCTTCCGACTGGAAGTTGCCGGTCTCGTCCACGAAGAGCTGCCACGTCGCCATCGCGTCGAGAGTAGCGCCTGGCGCGGCGCACGAGCGAGCAACATCGACCGTGCCGGCGGTGGTCGCCGGACCCGCACTGCGCGGGGGTGGAACTCGAAGGCGGGACGAACTGGCGAATGAACCGCCGTGCCCACGGCGCAGCTCGTCGTGGGGTGGACCCTTTTCCGGTCCGGGGCGCGCGCAGCCACCTTCTCCAAGGCGACGTCGGCGAGCTTGGAGACGGCGGGGTTGCGCGCTTGCGGCGACCGCAACGAATCAGACCTTACCGCGCCCACGCCCCTCCCACTCCGCCACGAGTACCTCCTGACGGCTCGCGCCAAGATCGCGAGCGATGAGGTCGTGGAGCGCCGCGAGCGCGGCGGCGCCCTCGCTGCTCACTGGCGCGCTCTGTAGGCCGACGTGGAGCGCGTGAAACAGGTCCTCGTCGGTCGCCACCTCGCTGCCTGCGCCGTCCGCTGTCGCCCTGCGGATCGCGAGCAATCGCAACGCTGCCCAAGCACGCTTCGTCGCCGGGCCAGACAGCTCCGATGGCGGAGGGAGGCCATCTCCGATCACCCGAAGCAGCGCGCTACGTTGAGGCTTCACTGGAGTGTTTCTGGTCTTCATTCGTGCTCCGTAGGGTACGCGGGGGGCGGGCCGAGGCGAAGACTCAGTCGGATCGGAGCACGTTCTCGAGCAGCCCGAGCAACACCTCCACGTCGTCCCTGGGCCCGACGCGACGACCTTCCTCGCGCACCAGCGCGCGCCACTCGGAGCGCGGCTGCGTGCGCAGCGCCTCGAGGAGCGTCGTCCCCGTCGGCGCCGGCGGGCCTCCCGTCGGTGGCGGCGTCTCCCGCCTTGGCGATTCCTCGGGTGACGCAGTCATCGAGGCAACGAACTGCTCGACTTCGTGGTCCGCCCGCGCTGCTGGTTTGGGCGAGGGCGACTGCGGCTGCGACGGCGTCTTCGGTGACGCGCGGTCCCACGCCTCGGCGGCCGCGAGCATGTCCTCACGCTCGGCGCGCTCGAGATCGATCCACCGCACCCTCGCGGCCAGCCGCGTCGCGACGGCGACGAACGGCGTGATCACGGTCGCCGGCGCGCGGAGCCCTTCGGGTAAGCCAAGCGCGGCGCGTGGATCGCGGCGAGGGCTTCGTAGGTAGTTCACCCACGACGAGGTGAGCGCGAGCTCGTGCCCGAAGACCGGCAGGTAGACCGTGTCGCCCTTGATCCGCGCCTCCCAGAACCCGCGGAGCGGGAGCGCCGCGCCGCTCTTCGCGGTCTCCGAAGCGGCGAGGAGCTGCCGAGCCACCTTCACGAGGCGGTCCATCGTCGGGTCTGGCGTGGGCGCCGCCGCCGTGCCCCCCGCCGGCAGCCTCTCCCCGGGGAATCCGAGCGCGAGCAGCGCGTCGTGCTCCGATGAGAACGACGACGCGAGGCGATCTTGCAGCAGGCCGAGGATGCTCTCGTGGAACGCGACCACGGCCACGCACTCGGCGCCCCCGATACGCGGCCCGCGCATACCGCGCCCCACCATCTGCTGGAAGAGCACGCGGCTACGTGTCGGCCGGGCGAGGAACAGGCTCTCGACCCCAGGGAGATCCGTGCCTTCGGTGAAGAGCCCCACGTTCACGAGGACGCGCGCTCGCTTGAGACGAAACGCCTCGATCGCATCGGCGCGCTTCTCCGCGGGCGTGGACGCATAGGCCTCGACGACCTGGGTGCCTCGCTCTCGGAGGGTGCTCGCGATCCACCTCGCTTGCTTCACCGTCGCCGCGAAGACGAGCGTTTGCCCCCAGGCGTCACCGCGCTCGCTGTACGTGTCGACCACCGCGACGTTCCTCGCCTCGGACGTGGCGATGCGCTCGAGCAAGGACGATGGGATGTCGCCGCCCGCTCGGAGCGCGAGCTCCTCCGAGGCGGTCGCGTCGAAGGTCACCTGCGTGTCCACCGGGATCACCGTGGGCCGCGCGAGGATGCCGCTGTCGATGAGATCGAGCACGGGCTCCTCGTGAATGACCTCCTTGAAGAGCTCCCACAGGAGCGGTTGCTCTTGCTCGGCGTGACGCGTGGGCGTGGCGGAGAGCCCGAGGATGCGGGTCTGAGGGAGGCGCTTGCGAAGCTCCTCGATGAGCCAGGTCCAGGTGAGGGCCACGCCGTGGTGACACTCGTCGACCACGACGAGAGAGAAGCGAGGATGTGCGTGAAGCAGCCGCGACAGGTTCCGACCCCCGTGGCGATACCCGAGCGTGAGCGTGGGAATCGAGGCCACCACGACGTCTACGGGGCCGTAGGTGCGCTCGCGGTGCCAGCGCCCGACGGTGAACGGGCGCGCGGCGCTGCCGCCGAGCTGCTCGAGCGTGCCGATGGCCTGATCGATGAGCTCCGTTCGATGGGCGAGCCACAGCACCGGTCCCCGCGCGAGCATGTGCCCGACGACGAACGAGGCCGCCGTGAGGGTCTTTCCTGCCCCGGTCGGCAGGCACAGGACGCCGAGCGGCCGCCTCTCGGCGGCGAGCCAGCCCTCGAGCGCCTCGAGGGCGCGCCGCTGATGCGGGAAGAGCGCGGCCAACGGGCTCGGTCGAGCCTGGGCGATCGGGTCGCCAGTACGCGACGGCGGAATCCGGCGCGCGGACCCGCCGGATGGAATGACACGGCGTTTGGACGGGTCCCGGGAACCGAAGGGATGACGAATACCCTCGCTCATGACAACCCCGCCTTCCACTCCGCGAGGCGCCCAAAGCGCCCTTCGGCGTGCTGGTGCCAGAGGTAGGTATCGGCCGGAGTGCCGCCGGCGCGGTAGCTCGCCCTGAAGCGGCGTCCGAGTCTGGGCGCGTCTTCACGTGGGTCGGGGGAGTGTGTGTCGTCGACGACGCGAAGGGCGAGCCTAACCAGCTCCCCGCGGTCGACGCGTTCGACCTCCACCGTCACCCACACCTGCCCCTCCTCGTAGTCGAAGCGGTAGCCGGGCTTCAGGGCGGCTTCCCAGTCGCGGAAGGCGACCTCGCACGGGTCGACGAACTCGCCGCGGTGGTACGCGCGCTCGCGCATGACCAGCTCCAGAGCGCGGCCGAGCCAATACTCGTGGTCGCTCATGACCAGCTCCAGCGCGCGGTCTCGAAGGCCTCGAGCCAGGCGATGTCGACGGGGACGACCTGGAGGCCATCGTCCCTCGCCGGCCCGGACGCGATCGCGTCGCAGGCCGCGCGGTAGGCGTGCAGCTCCGTCCGCTCGAGCGTCGGGTGACGCCGATCCGGCCGAGCGCTCGGTGACGGCGCGGTCACGGGGATCGCCAACGGAGTCCTCCTGCGCGGAGGGCTCGCAGCGATGGCGGGCCGCACCGTGCCGTCGGGATGCACCTCCTCGACTCCACGACAGACGAGGACCGTGCCCCGCAGCCACCGGTCCTCGAAGACCAAGATCGACCGACCCGAGCGCGCCGCCTCTGCCCGCGCGAGTGTGCGCGCCAGCTCGCGGGTCGGGGTCGTCGCGTAGCGCGCGCCCGCGGCCTGCCAGGTCTTGAACACGCGGTGAGTCGGGTGAACGGCGGGTGAGATCGAATTCATGGGGGCTCCTGTCTGGCGCGCGAGGACGTCTCGGCGTGCCCTCAGAAGGGGCTCCTGTCTGATGGGTCAATTGATGCGTTGCGGCGTCTCCCGTGGTCCTACGCAGCCGCCCGGCCTGGAAATCTCGGCAAATGCTGTCGTCGCCGACCCGCGTCGCTCCTTGACGCGCGCTCGGGGCGCCCGCCAACTGCACGCCGCCATCGCCAACCTGGGTGGCACCTCACCCGCGGCCTTCCTCGGTCGTTCTGCGCCACGCAGGCCCGGCACGGGCGGTGCAACGGGTGAGGCATGACGCACGTCCCGTCCTTCGCGCTCGTCGACCCGATCGCCGCCCTGCACGCCCACTTCACGGCGGCCTTGGCGTTCTTGCGAGCGTCGCCGCCGCCTCGCCTGGACGCGGCGCAGCGGCTCACGCGTGCGCTCCTGCTGCAAGAGCTCGAGGTCTACGCCGACCGCGGCGTGTTCCCGCAGAACCGGCGCGCACCCGGCGAGCGTCGGCCCACCTTCGTCGACGACAACGGCGTGCTCTGCGCGGTGGCCCACCTGCTCGACCTGACCGGGCAGGGGGCGCTCGCGCTCGAGGTGCGCGACACCCGCAACGACGCCACGGTGGCCGAGCTCTCGGGCGACGCGCGGTTCGCGGCCTGGGCGCGGTCCGTGGGCTTCACGCTCGAGGAGCTCGCGCTCGTGCAGCCCGCGTACTGCGACGTCCCTCGGTACGCGTGCGTGTGCTACCGCGCCGGCCCGCTCGCCGAGGGCGAGGCGCTCGTGGTCCTCGCGAGCACGGGGGCAGATCGCGTCGAGGTGCGCGAGGTCGTCGACGCGCGTTTCCCGCTCGCGACCGGCTCCGTGTCGGCAGGTCGCGGGGGGCGCCCGCTCGCCGCCGGCGTGTTCCTCGCGCGCGTCTCCCGCAGCGAGACCCCCGGCGCGCTCGAGGTCCTCGACCTCTTTTCGGCGAGCGAGGGCGCGAGCCCCTGCGGAGCCTGGGCGAGCCCCGCGCTCCCGCTCGCGCGCGCCGACCTGGCCCGCGCGCTGCTCTCCGCGGGGGAAGGGGCGTGCGCGAGCTACCTGGTGAGCCTCGATCCGAAGTGGAGCGAGACCGGGATCGAGATCGATCCGGTGGCGGCGCGCTGCCCGCGACGGGAGCTCGAGGCCCCGGTCGCCCTCGACACGCGCGGGTGCGCCCTCGCCGCGGACCCCGCGCCGGCTCCTGCGGCGGAGAGCCTCGTCGTGCTCGCCGCGCT
>CAZHGG010000126.1:0-10232 GCA_964531755.1 uncultured Polyangiaceae bacterium | reverse complement strand
GTCGGCCGCGGAGGCCCCGAGCGCGGCGCCCCCGAGCGTCCCGGCGGCGAAGGCCCCGAGGCCGCCCGCCGGCCGCTCGGAGACCGACGAGATGGCGCTCGTCGCGCGCGCGCAGGAGGCCATGCGCGGCCGCCCGGCGGAGGCGCTCGCGCTGTGCCGCGAGCACGAACGGACGTTCGCGACGGGGCACTTCGTGCAGGAGCGCGAGGCCATCGCGATCGAGGCGCTCGTGTACCAGAAGCGCACGGCGGAGGCGGCGCGCCGGTGGAGGGCGTTCGAGCGCGCCTACCCGACCTCGAGCCACCGCACGCACCTCGCGGCGCTCTTCACTCCGGAGCCCGGGAGCGCAGCGCCGTGATCACGCTCCGACATCGACTCGTGGTGTTCGCCGTCGGCGGCGTCGCGCTCGTGGCGGGCGCGTGCGCGACGACGGTGAACGTGGGCTCCGAGCCCACCCAGCCGGACGCCGCGCCGCCCCCGAGCTTCACGCCGGACGGGCCCGACGCGAGCGACGCGCGCGCGAAGCCGCAGCTCGCGTGCATCGCCACGGAGTGCCCTGCGCCCTACTCCACGTGCTCGGACAAGCCGTCGTTCAAGTGCGGCACGAACCTCCTCACCGACCCGAACAACTGCGGCGCGTGCGGCGTCGAGTGCAAGGGCTTCGACGGCATCAACATGACGGCGAGCTGCGCGAAGGGCGCGTGCGCGTTCGAGTGCCAGACGAAGGAGATCGGCCTCGGCAACGTCTTCGTGTTCAAGAACTGCAACGGCCTCCTCGACGACGGCTGCGAGGTCAACGTCGACGCGGATCCGAAGAACTGCGGTGTGTGCGGGAACGAGTGCGCCGCCGGCGTCCGGTGCATCAACGGCCGCTGCGGCTGCGCGGACGGAAAGACCGAGTGCAACGGGCGCTGCGTCGACACCCGCAGCGACAACTACAACTGCGGGGGGTGCTCGAACGCGTGCCCGTCGAGCCCCGCCGGAGGGTGCAACCCGAAGCCCGCGAACGCCGACTACGGCTGCGGAAATTCCCAGTGCGACGTGCTCAAGTGCAGGTCGGGCTTTGCCGACTGCAACAACGACCTGCGCACGGCGGGGTGCGCCTCGGACGGTTGCGAGACCAACATCAAGACCGACCGCAACAACTGCGGCGGCTGTGGGCTCGCGTGCGCCGCCGACCAGGAGTGCCGCGACGATGGCGCCGGCCCGCAGTGCCTCGACGTGTGCGAGAAGGCCGGGCTCACGAAGTGCGGGACCTCGGGCTGCCGGGACCTCGTGAACGACCGCTTGTTCTGCGGCTCGTGCAAGTACTCCTGCCCGAACGCGCGCAACAACCAGGTGAGCTCCTGCCGCAAGGGGCTCTGCGAGCTCGAGTGCGTGCCGGGGTTCGCCGACTGCAACGGGGACCCCACCGACGGCTGCGAGATCGACACTCGGGTTCACCCGGCGAACTGCGGCGGGTGCGGCATCGCCTGCGACTTCGGCGCTGGACAGCCGTGCATCGACGGGAAGTGCCTGATGACCGAGTGCGAAGCGGGGGTGTCGCGATGACCTCGAGAACCACGGGCCGCGAGCGCGCCCGCACACCCCTGGCGTGGCTCGCGCTCGCGTCGGTGCTCTCGGGCCTCGGCGCCGCCGCGAGCTGCGCGACGAGCGAGGCCAGCCCCGACGACGCCAAGGACGCGGGCCAGACAGCCACGGACAGCGCGAAGGCGCCCGAGGACGCCGGCGCGGACGCGGGCGAGGAGGCGGGGCCAGACGCCGGCTGCGACGCGGCGGATCCCCGCTGCACGCAGCGGGCGCTCACGTGCGACGAGGTGGACTTCTGCGTCGTGCCGACGGGGGCGAACCCGCTGTTCGCGTTCACGGCCGTGTGGGGCTCGAGCAAGAGCGACGTGTGGGCGGTGGGCTCGGGCGGCACGATCGCCCACTTCGACGGCGCGAGCTGGGCGCTCACCCCCTCGGGAGTGCGCAATACGTTCTTCGGTGTCTGGGGGAGTGGCCCGAACGACGTGTGGGCGGTGAGCGACTCGCAGGTCATCCTCCACAGCACGGGATTCCGCGGCGCCGCCACCACGTGGGAGGCCGTGCCGACCCCCCTCGCCGTGGCCAACTCGGCCTACATCGACGCGATCTGGGGGACCTCCCCCAACGACGTCCGCATCGGCGGGCGCACCTTCGACCTCAAGGATCCCCTCACCGGCAAGAGCGGCTCGGGAGATCGCTTCATCAGCTATCCGAGCCCCGACGGCGGCCTCGCGTGGGCGCCCCAGCCGGGCACTCCCTCCATTCGCGGGATCTGGGGCAGCTCCGCGAATGACGTCTGGATGGTCGCCGACAACAGCGTGTACATCCCTCACGAGCGCGGGCTCACGCTCCACGGCACGCCGATCGACGGCGGTCCGCCCGAGACCGACGCGGGCTTCCCCCTCGATCCGCTCGTGTGGACCAAGGTAGACAGCCAGTCGAACGTGACGCTGGAGGGGGTGTGGGGCAGCTCCGCCGCCGACGTATGGGCTGTCGGGCGACTCGGCACGATCCGACACATCACCCCCGCGGACGACCGCTGGCAGCGCGTCGCTTCCCCCACGCTGGAGGACCTCAATTGGGTGTGGGGGAGCGGGCCGAACGACGTCTGGGCGGTCGGCTATGGGGGGACCATTCTGCACTACGACGGGCGCAGCTTCTCGAAGGCGACCGCCGAGCTCCCCCTGGGCGCCAAGCCCGCCCTGCGCGGCGTGTGGGGCAGCGGCCCGAACGACGTGTGGATCGTCGGCGAGGGCATCGTCCTTCACTACACGGGGCCGAAGGCGAAGCCCCAAGGAGACGGCGGATGAGCCCCAAGTCCCAGCGGCTCTCCGCCGCACTGCTAGGCCTCGCGGCCTCGGCCGCGATCGCCGCGGCGTGCTCCAGCGACCCCGACCCGGTCGGACCGGCGCCGGATGCGTCGCCCGTGAAGGACGCCGTCGCGGACACGGCGCTCGACGCCGCCGTCCCCGAGGCCGCGGCCGACGCGAGGCCCGACGCGCGCGACGCGATGGTCGGCGACGCGGCGCCTCGCGAGTGTTCGGCGCAGGGCTTCTGCCCCACCGCGCTGCCTCCCGACCAGAAGCTCCGTGGCGTCTGGGGCGATGGGACGGGCGTCGTGTGGGCGGTGTCCGAGGCCGGCCGGATCCTCCGCTGGGACGGCCGGGTCTGGAGCCTCCACGCGACCGCGCCCGACGAGCAGGCGCTCGTGGCGATTTGGGGGAGCGGCCCCACCGACGTGTGGATCGTCGGCGCGCAGGGCCTCCTGCACGGCACAGGGGCCACCTCCGCGTCGCTCGCCTTCGCGCCCGAGCCGCTCCCCGGGGATCCCGCCGTCCCCGTCACGACGGTGTGGGGCACCGGGCCCCGCGACGTGTGGGTCGCGGGGGGCACGCGCCGATCGAACTACCCCTACGTGGCGACAGGGAGGCTCCTGCACCTCACCGACGAGGGCTGGGCGGTGGAGGAGGCCGCGCCATCCGATGTAGCCTACACGCATATCTGGGGAAGCCCCGCCGTGGGGACCTGGGCCGAGGGGCTCGCCGCCGCCGAATCGTCGGGCCGCTCGCCGGCGCGCGTGCTGCGACGCGCCGCGGGCGCCACCACCTGGGAGCTCCAGGCCATCACGCCAGACCCCGCCGCGGTCCCGCTCGCGGAGGGCGCGCCGGGCGAGCTCAGCGCGGCCGGCGTGGGCTCACCCAGCACGATGTGGCTCATCGGACGGACCATGCGAGGCAGCTACGGCTACTGGCACGGGGTGAGCGCCGACGGCGGGCAGACGTTCGCGTGGACGTTCATCGCGAGGCCGAGCTGGGATCTCCCCATCACCGCCGTGTGGGGCACCGCCCCGAACGACGTGTGGGCGGCGGGCGACTACGGACGCCTCCGCCACTGGGACGGCGCCACGTGGACGCAGGCCGCGCTGATGGTCACGAGCGCGCCCATCATTCGCCGCTTCAGCGGCCTCTGGGGCGCGAGCAGCGCCGATTTCTGGATCGTCGGTGACGACATCGCGATCCGCCGAACCCCGGGGAAGCCATGAGGACCGCAGCGATGAGCATGAGGCGATCTTGGGTGAGGCTCCTCGTGACGTTCGCGCTCGCGGCGCCCGTCATGAGCCTCTACGCGTGCTCCAGCTCGGCGCCGCGCCAACCCGCCGCGGAGGAGCCCGTCGCGCCCGAGGCCGGCCGCCCTCCGGTCACCGGCGTCGACAGCGGCCCGCCGTTCGACTCGAGCGTGCCAGACGTCGATCCGAGGCCGCCGTTCTCACCGGGCGACGAGCCCGTGGTGTGCGCAGCGACCCCGTGCGTGGTCGAGCTCGCGGCGGGCGTGGCGCACTTCTGCGCGCGCCTCAGCGACGGCACCGTGAGGTGCTGGGGAAACGACAAGAACGGGGAGCTCGGCGGAGCGCCTCCCCCGGCGGATCCGGACGCGGGCGAGGACCTCGACGCCGCGCCGCCGCCCGGCGACGCAGGCGACGCGGGCGACGCGGGCGACGCGGGCGCGGCGGCCACCGTGGTCGTCACGGGCCTCTCCAGCGTGACCCAGCTCAGCGCGGGTGGCACGACGACCTGCGCGCGCCTCGGCGACGGCTCGGTCCGGTGCTGGGGGGGCAACGACAAGGGCCAGCTCGGGCTCGAGAACCCCGTCGTGGCGGACGCGCTGCCGCACCCGCTGGCGAGCCCTGTCGCGCTCTCCGGGCCGGCCACCCGCGTGGACGTCGGGCAGAAGACCGCGTGCGCGGTGCTCGCCTCGGGCGAGGTCCACTGCTGGGGCTCGAACGCGCAGCTCTTGCTCGCCCGCTCCGACCTCGACGGCGGCGTGAACGGCGCGCCTGAGCGCGCCGAGCTCGGCGGCCGGAAGATCGCGCGGACCACGGCCGGCACCGACACGGCGTTCGCGCTCACCACCACGGGCGAGCTGCTCGCGTGGGGCGCGGTGGCGGGCAACGAGGGCATCGTGGCCGCGCGCATCGCCTCGCTGAGCCCTGACCCGCGCCCGCTCCCGCTCGAGCTCTCCGGCGTCACGAGCTTCTCGGTCTCGTCCACGACGATGTACCAGCCGCCGGGCAGCGGGTTCCCGCGCCCACCCGTCCAGCCGCTCGGGCACGCGTGCGCCGTCGCGCGCGGCGGGCAGCTCCTCTGCTGGGGCGGCAGCAACGGCGGCGCGCTGGGGACGGGGCTCCCCGATCCCTCGAAGATGCCCACGGTCGCGCGCGTCGTGAGCGACGCGGGGTATCCCCAGCAGGTCACGGCGGCCGGCGAGCTCACCTGCGCGAGGCTCACCGACGGGACCGTGCAGTGCGCCGGCGACGACTCGCGCGGCGCCCTCGGCCGAGGCACCGCCGAGAAGTTCTCGATGTACTTCGTCCCCGCGAGGGCGTTCACCGGGCGCGCGGTGCAGGTCGCCGCCACCCGCGGTGCCGTGTGCGCGCTCGTGCAAGGCGGCACGGTCTCGTGCTGGGGCAGCAATGAGGCGGGCGAGCTCGGCCAGGGCACCCGCGACACCGCCGCGCACGCGACCCCCGTGGCGGTCCGCTTCTAGAAAGGCTCGTCCCGATGCTCACGAACGCACGGACGCTCGGCGCGTCCTCCCTCCTGCTCTCCGGTCTGCTCGGCACCCTCGGTCCCCTCGGGACCGCCGCGTGCGGGACGGAGCGCGCCGCCGTCGACGCGCCCCCGCCCGCGCCGACCTTCGCCATCCCCGCCGAGGACGCCGGGGGCGCACCTCCGCCTGTCGCGTGCGGTGTCCACTGCTCGAGGGACCTGAAGCGCGTGCTCAACGGCTGCGAGGGCGCCGAGCAGGTGGTCGAGGAGTGCTCGAAGGACCAGGGCTGCGGGGCGGGGAGATGCGTCGACGCGTGCACGGCCGTCGCCTTGTCGAAGGGCTCGACCGGCTGTGACTTCTGGGCGGTTCAGCCCGAGGACGTCGCGACGTACCGAGGCGCCTGCTACGCGGCGATGATCGCGAACACCTGGGACAGGCCCGTCGCGCTCTCGGCGGAGCTCGGCGCCACCTCCCTCGACATCTCGAAGTCGACGTACACGGTCAAGCGCAGGGGCATCGACCCCGAGTACACCGTCCTCAGCGGGCCGCTCCCCGTCGGCGAGGTCGCGATCGTGTTCCTCGCGCACGACCCGGTCGTCGCGCAGGGCGCCGCCAACGTGAAGCTGTGTCCGGTCGGGGTCACCCCCGCGACGACGGTTGACCCGATCCGCCACGGCACGACGAAGACCCAGGCGTTCCACCTGAAGGCGGACGCCCCCATCGCCGCCTACACGATCTTCCCGTACGGCGGCGCGGAGAGCTACGTGCCCACCGCCACGCTGCTGCTCCCGAGCACCGCGTGGGACAAGAGCTACGTCGCCGTGAGCCCGCACGATTTCGGCAACACGCTCCGACGTCGCACGCTCCAAATCGTCGCGAACGAGGACGACACCGAGGTGAGCATTCGCCCCACGGTGGAGATCCCCTCTGGCCAGGACGTGGTGGGGGCGGCGCGCAACGTGACGCAGTCGTGGAAGATCTCGCGCGGCCAGGTGCTCCAGTTCAACCAAGCGGAGCTCACGGGCAGCCCCATCGCCACGAGCAAGCCCGTGGGCCTCTTCGGCGGGGCCGTCTGCACCGAGCTGCCCAACCCGTATTGCGACACGATGCAGCAGCAGATCGCCCCGTTCGCGATGTGGGGCACCGAGTACGCCTTGGTGCCGTACAAGCCACGCCTGGACAGCTTCTCGCCGGATATCCGCGAGACCGTGCCGTACTCGATCATCGGCGCCGTGAACGGGACGACCCTCACCTACGAGCCCTCGAGGCCCCTCGGCGCGCCCGAGACGCTCAACGCGGGTGAGTCCGCGCATTTCATGGCCGACGCGATCGTGAGCGTGCGGAGCCAGGACTCCAAGCACCCGTTCTACGCGTCGGTCTACATGACGGGGGCGACCTTCGGCGGCGGCACGCCGGGCAAGCTCACGCTGGGTGATCCCGACTTCGTGAACGTCCCCGCGAGTGACCAGTTCCTCGATCGCTACGTGTTCTTCACCGACTTCACGTTCCCGCTCACCACGCTCACCGTGGTGCGCCGGAAGACGGCGAAGGGCTTCTCGCCCGTCACCCTCGACTGCGCCGGCGAGCTCACCGGCTGGCAGCCCATCGGCAACGGAGACAAATACGAGTTTACGTGGGTGACGCTCACGGAGGGCTTCGTCCCCCAGAAGTTCCCGAAGGGCGAGTGCAGCTACGGGCGCCAAGAGGCGAAGAGCGACGGGCCCTTCTCCGTCACGGTGTGGGGAATCGGGAGGGACGCGAGCTACGGCTACGTCGCGGGGACCGGCCTGCGCCCGATCAACGACGCGCCACCCCCGGCGGTGAGGTAGCGCGGAGACGCCGCGCCCCGCCGGCGAGGCGCGCGAACCCATGGCGCGGGGACCTGGCTCTCACGCTCATGAGGCCCTGGATTGCCCTCTCGCTGCTCGTGGTCGGCTGTACCCGATCCGCCCCCGCCGGCGAGGGCGAGGCGACGGCGCTCGCGCGGGCGGACGAGGCGGCCTCGCTCTACGCGACCGCGCTCCGCGGGCGCCTCCAGGAGGCCATGAAGCAGGGCGGCCCGAAGCTCGCCGTGGAGGTGTGCAAGGCCGACGCGCGCCCCCGTGGGCGCTCCAGCCCGCACCGCGAGCGCCTTCGCGTCGGGCGCGGCTCGCTGCGCCTCCGGAGCCGCGACAACGCGCCGCCTGCGTGGGTGAACGCGTGGCTCGAGGCCCAGGGCGAGCGCGCCGCGGCCGGGGCCCAGGGGGTGCGCGAGGTGCAGGGCGGCGTCGCGCGCGTGCTGCGGCCCATCGCGGTGGAGCCCGTGTGCCTCACGTGCCACGGCGAGCCCGGGGCCCTGGCCCCCGAGGTCCGTGAGGCGCTGAAGGCGGCGTACCCCGACGATCGCGCGACGGGCTACAAGGTCGGCGATCTGCGCGGCGCGCTGTGGGTCGAGGCGCCCGTGATCGTCGCCGCGAAGTAGGCACGCCGTTCCGTCAGCGCAGCGTCTCCACGAAGAACTCGGCGACCTTGCGCGAGCTCCACTCCTTCGCGGAGGGGGCGCGCGTGCCGTGGCGCTCGCCCGGGAACACGAAGAGGTCGAAGGGCTTCTGCGCCGCCACGAGGGCGTCGACGAGCTTCGCGGTGTTTGCAAAATGCACGTTCTCGTCCATGAGGCCGTGCATCACGAGCAGGCGCCCCGTGAGCGCGCCGGCGTGGCGCGAGAGCTCGGTGTCGGCGTAGCTCGCCGCGCCGGGGGACCACGGGCCGAGGTAGCGCTCGGTGTAGCCGCTGTCGTAGTAGGCCCAGTCGACGACCGCCGCCTCGGCGACGCCGGCCTTGTATTTCCCGGGCGCGCGCAGCATGGCGTGGAGGGTCATCGTGCCGCCGTAGCTCACGCCGTAGATGCCCACGCGCGTGGGGTCGACCCCCGGGAGGGCCTTGATCGCCTCGAGGCCCTCGAGCTGGTCTTGGAGCTCGAGGTCGCCGAGCTTTCCGTACGTGGCGCTCGCGAACTCGACGCCGCGCCCCGCGCTGCCGCGGTTGTCGAGCTGCACGACGAAGAAGCCACGATCGGCCAGGTGCTGCCAGAGGAGCTTCGGCGCCCAGCGATCGAGGACGTACTGGGCGCTCGGGCCGCCGTAGACCATGACCACGACGGGGTAGAGGCGCCCGGGCTCTTGGTCGCGCGGGCGCAGCAGGTTCGCGTGGAGGGTCGTCCCGTCACGCGTGACGACCTTGAGCGGCTCGAGCGGGCGCACGCGGAGCGCGGCGATCTCGGGATCGGCTGCGGGCGTGAGGTCGCGCACGAGCTCGCCCTTCGCCCCGCGGAGCTGCACGGCCGGCGCGCGATCGCGCGCCGAGTGCACGTCGACCCATTTGCCCGAGCGCGCGTCGACGAGCGGCGCGTGGAAGCCAGGCTCCCGCGTGAGCCGCCGCGGCTCGGCGAAGCCCGCGCCGGGCTCGTACGACACGGCGTAGAGGTGGCGCTCGAGCGGGCTCTCCTTCGTGGCGACGAAGAAGACCTCGCGCGCCTTCTCGTCGATCGCGGCGATCTCGGTGACGTCCCACGGGCCGTGGGTGAGCGTGCGTTCGAGCACGCCCGCGCCGTCGCGCAGCTCGAGGTGCGCGTGGCCCTCGTGCGTGGCGAGCGTGAAGAAGCCCGCGCTGCCCTCGAGGCGCGCGACGCGGTGCGCCTCGACGTAGCGCGGTGAACGCTCGAGCTCGCGGCTCGTGTGGGCGAGCGTGCGCGCGTCGACGCGCACGAACGCGCGGGAGCGCTGGTCCCGCGGGAGCGCCTGGAAGGAGAGCCCGGCCGACGACGGCTCCCACGAGAAGCCCACGAGGTAGTGCCCCTCGAGGTCGGGCAGGGGCACGGCGCGCGGGGCGCCGCCGGCGAGGCTCGCGACGAGCACGCGCACCTTCGGGTTGGGTTTGCCGGGGCGCGGGTAGCGCTGCGGATCGTGCGAGGGCTCGCCCTGCCGGAAGCCCGGCACGAGGACCTCTTCGACGGCGCTGTCGTCGACCTCCAGGTACGCGACCGAGCGGCAGTCGGGCGAGAACCACCACCCGGACGACTCGCCGAACTCCTCCTGCGCGTTGTAGTCGGACTGCCCGCGCGTGACGTGCGGCTTCGCGCGGCCTGCGCGCGCGCTCACCGCGGTCTCCTTGCCGGTGGCGAGGTCGGTCACGTAGAGTTCGGCGCCGCGCACGAAGCCCACGCGCGAGCCGTCGTCGCACAGCTTGGGGTCGAGCTCCGCCTCGGGCGTGTGGGTGACGGCACGCACGGCGCCGCTCGGCTCGCGCAGGTACACGTCGCCGCCGAGCGGCACCGCGATGCGCCCGCCGGTCTTCGCCACCACGTACGACGTGATCCCCTTCGTGCGCAGGCGCTGGCGCTCGCGGCGGAGCTCTTCTTCTTTGGAGAGCGCGCCCGTCTTTTGGCCGAGCAGATCCTGCGCCCGGAGGAGCACGCGCGTCGCGCCGGTGTCGTGATCCACCTCGAAGAGCGAGAGCACGTCGTCGCCGGCCTCGCTCGCCAGGTAGGTGAGCTTCGTGGGGCCCGCGCGGAACGAGAAGCGCGACGGCACGCGCCACCCGGGCTCTGGGAACTTGGCGATGCGCGCGAAGATCACCGGGCTCACGCCCGCAAGGCGCGGGGAGAACGCGCGCGCGGCGAG
>CAZHGG010000125.1:0-10235 GCA_964531755.1 uncultured Polyangiaceae bacterium | reverse complement strand
GACCGGGCCCTCTTCGCGGGCGCCGCGGCCGCGGGGTGCGCGATGGCCACGGTGTTCGCCGCCGCCGCGCTCCCGCTCCTGCCGGAGGGGCTCTTCAACCTGTGGCGAAAGCGCCGCGCCGCGGCGGCGCCCGCGACCTGAGCTCGCGCGGCTCGGTGAGCGCGCTCAGGCGGGACCGGGCGGGGCCTCGGCGTCCGCGTCGGCGTCGCCCGTCTTCGGCGACCTGGGCGGCGGCGGGAACACCATCGCGTAGAGCGCGAGCGCCGCCGCGCACACCACCCCGATGACCGCGTAGGTGCCCCACACGCGGAGCGGCTGCGCGGGCCCGGTCTTCGGCAGGTACGCCGCGATGAGGCGACCCGAGAGCACGCCGCCCACGAGCCCGCCCACGCCGAACGGCGCGAGCGCGAGCCCCATGTAGAGGCCCTCGCGCCCCTTCGGCGCGAACGACGAGACGTACTCGTAGTAGCGCGGCGAGTAGATCATCTCGGCCACGGCGAACACGAAGAAGCTGCCCGCCGCGCCGAAGAGCGTGGGCACGGCGCCCATGAGGGCCATCGAGACCGCGCCCACGAAGACGCCGAAGGCCATCGCGGGCACGGCGGGCAAGCGCTTCGTGACGCGGCCGACGAGCACCTGAAAGAGCGCGATCGCCAGCGGGTTGATGAGCGTGATCTCCTCGCGCGGCGCCTTCTCACCGAACACCCGCACGATGTACACGGGGAAGGTCTGGTAGAACTGCTCGATGAGCAGGTAGTAGCCGCTCACCACCACGAGGAACACGACGAGCCGGCGATCGGTGAGGGCCGCGCCGAGGCTCGGCAGCAGCGCCGCGGGCCTCGGGGCCTCAGGGGCCTCGGGCGCGGGCGCGCCGGCCTTCGCCTCCTTGGCCTCCGCGGGCTCGAAGAAGGCGAAGAACGCGACGGAGAGCCCGACGAGGCACGCGACGACCGAGTTCACCATGCTCGCGCGCAGCGACACGAGGGTGCGCACGATCTTGGTCAAGATCTTCCCCACGACGCTGCCGGCGTTCACCGAGGCGTAGAAGATGGAGAAGCCCTGCGTCTCGCGGCCCCTGGGCGCGTAGCGGCGCACCGTGCTCGGGATGACCGGCTTCAAGAAGGCGCCCGCGAACGCCATGCCGAACACCGCGCTCCACGCGCCCACACGCGACGGGAACGCGAACAGCGACGCGTACGCGAGCACGTAGAAGGCGAACGAGAGCAGCAGCGCGCGCCGGAACCCGAGCTTGTCGGCGAGGGCGCCGGTGCCCACCGGCAGCCACGCCCGCACGAGCGCGAAGAGGCCGAGCAGCGTGCCGTTCTCCTCGTCGGAGAGGCCCACGGTCTGCGTGAGGTACACGCCGAGGTTGATGTACACGCCGTAGAAGGCGAGCCGCTCGAGCACCTCGAGGCCGATGGCCACCCAGAACACGCGCGGAAAAGGGACGACGGCCTTCTTCCCCGGGGCGGCAGCGGTGAGCGCGCTCATCGACCTCGGCTCGTAGCACGGGTCGCGCGGGCGGTCGCGCGCGCAGTTTGGGCGCTCGCGAGCCCAGAAACTGGGGTAGACCGCGGGCATGGCACGCGTCGTCCGCAGTGTGGTCCGCCGGTTCAGTGCGCGCTTCGCCGCCGAGGCCGCGGCGTTCGCCCGCGAGGGCGGCCACGCGGTGTATTGGGAGACCGAGGGGAAGGCGCGGCTCGTCGTGCGGGCGCCGAAGCGCGGCGACTTCACCGATCTGGGCGCCTGGTCGATCTACGACCTCGGGCTCGAGCGGTGGACCGTCCGCAAGAGCGGGCCGTTCGCCGGGCTCGCCACGGTGCGCGTGCCCGACGACGCGCTCCACATCGTGCGCCGGCGCGCCGAGCGCGACTCGATCCACCCCGAGCCCACGCGCGAGGTCGACTTCGACTGCCTCGCCTGCGGCGCGTGCTGCCGCGACAACGAGGTCGTGCTCGACGAGGACGACGTCGCCAAGCTCCGCGCCGGCGGCCGCGCCGACCTGCTGAAGAAGCCGTGGTCGAGGCGCAAGGGCGGCAGGATCGTGCTCACGCTGAAGGACAACGGCCGCTGCCACCACCTGCGCCGCGACAACAAGTGCCGCATCTACGAGCTCCGGCCCGCGGCGTGCTCCGTGTTCCCGGTGGCGAGCGAGTGCTGCGTGTCGGCCCGCGAGTACGAGCTGGAGCTCTTCGACGGCCTGGCGCCCGAGGGCGAGTGGCCCTGGCCGGAGTGAGCGCGCGCCGCGGACGGCGGTGAGGTCGATCGAGCTAGGCCAAGAGCTTCTCGACCGTGCGCAGGTTGCGGGTGGTGGTCGACGATTTGTAGCGGGCCTTCGCCGCCGCCTTGCCGATCGCGCTGTCGACGGTGTGGTCGCGGCGGACGCGCCAATAGAGCACCCCGTGCGGGCCACGCTGGACCTGCTCGGTGGCCGCCTCCAGGCCGGGCGTCTTGGCGAGCTCGCTGGCGGACACCCCGTCTTCGCTGAAGATCACGTACGGGTGCATCGCCTCGTCGACGCGCGCGAACGGGTAGCCGTCGCGCACGTCGCGCAGCTGCCCCAGGTCGTACACGAGCACCCACGCCTCGTAGCCGAACGTCTCGCGGAGCACCCGCTCGCACGTCGCCTTCACCACGGCGCGCGCGTCCTCGGAGTCCAGGAGGACGTTGCCGCTCGCGAGGAGCGTCTTCACGCCGCGGAAGCCGGCGGCGGCGAGGGCCGTCCGCAGCTCCGCCATCGTCACCTTCACGCCGCCGATGTTCACGCCCCGCAACAGCACCGCGTACCGCATCTCCACAGCGTAGATCGGCGGCGCCGCCGAGGCGCGCGCTCTCAGCGGGTGAGCGCGGTCACGAACGCGCCGACCACGGCCGCGGCCGCGAGCACGGTGGCGATGCCCGCGCCCCAATACGACACGAGCAGCGCGCGGCGCGCGGGCTCGCCGTCGAGGTGATAGGCGCCTTTCAGGAAGGCGAGCGTGGCGCGCGCGGGCAGGCCGGAGACCAGGCCGAGCCCGCGGACCATCGCGCGCGGGCCGGCGGTGACCGCGAGGAGCACCGCGCCCACGGGCCCTATCATCAGGTCCCACCCCGCGGCGTAGAGCCCGAACCGCAGGGCGAGCGTGCGGCTCGGTCGCGCAGCGCCGCCGAGGGCCGTGTGGCGCCGGCCGCCGAGGTCGATCGACAAGCCGTGGAGCGCGTGTGCGAGCGAGAGCAAGAGCGCGAGCCCCGGCACGCCGGCGACGAGCCCGCGCAAGGCCAGCCCGCGGAGCGCCGGATCGAAGAGGCACGCGCGCGCCACGTCGGGGAACAGCGCGCACAGCGGCACCCCCAGCGCCACCACGAAGCCGAGGGCGGCGACGAGCTCCGCCGTGAGCGCGAAGGTGAGCGCGGGCGCCACGGGCCCGTCGGGGAGGCTCGCGAACAGCACCTCGCAGTCCAGGGTGGAGGCGCGCGCGGTCGCGAACAGCCGGCGGTGCCAGGGCCACTCCGGGCGCTCCCACGGGATGAGCGCGAACACGCCGGACGCCCGAGGATCGACGCATGAGCCGCCGCAGTCGGACATGCCGCAGTGAGCGCACAAGACCGCGGCGGGCACGTCGACGCAGTCGAGGGCGTCGACCGACGGCCGCTCAAGCGCGTCGTCCGCTGGCTCGGGCGGACCGCGCGTGCTTCGCCTTGCGCTCACAGTTCAAAAAGTCTGGCTCCATGCGCGGGCCGCCGCCACTGCCATCGAGGCAAGAAAGCGCGGGAGCGCCCCGCCCGCCCCGCTCAGTGCAGCGTCTGCCCTCGAGACGAGCCCTTCGACACCTTGATGTCGTCCGTCGGGCCGCCGAAGCGGAGGGCCGTGGCGACCCCGATGAGCGAGAGGGCGAGCGTGGCGTAGAGCGGGAGGCCGAACGCGAACTGCACCTTGAAGAAGGCGCCATGGGGCGGCTTGGCGAGCAAAATGCCCACACTTATCGCGGGGATGGCGGCGAGGAAGGCGGCGGCGATGCGGGCCCCGCGCATCTTCGCGATGCTGCGCCGGCTGAGCACGGTGGGGATGAGCACGGTCCAGGCGACGGCCACGGCCCAGAGCCAGCCGAGGCGGTGGCGGGAGAGGTCGAAGGCCGAGAGGTCTTGCTCGTACGGGAGCCGGAGGTGGATCCACGGGAGGAAGAACAGCGGGATGCCGACCAGCGCGAGGGCGAACAACACGCCCCTTCCTCGACCCAGGTAGGTCCACGGCAGGGTCTCCGTCTCGGGGAGCGCGGGCACGCCCCCGTCCTCGGCGTGGGCGTCGTGGGAGGGGGGCAGCTTGTCGAACGGCTTGAGGGCCATCCCGCAGAGGGGACAGGCCGTGGCCTCGCCGTCTTCGAACATCTCGCGGCAGAAGGGGCATGCAAGGAGCGACACGCGAGGAGCATATCCAATGGCCATCCGAACCTCCGCCAACCTGCGACACGCGGACGCCGAAAAGGTTCCCGGGGGTCCGTCAATTCGCGCGCCCCCCGGCCGCGTCGCGCCTCCGCCGGGCCGTTTTGCGGTTGTCCGCGCGCGCCGCCCGTCGCAGAGTCCCGCCATGACCCGCCCGCCCCGCCTCGATCCGCAGGTCGTCTCCGCCTGGCTCGAGGCCCACCCCGGCTGGAGCCGCGACCCCGGCGCCGCCGACACGCTCGTCCGCGCGTACCCGTTCCCCGACTTCGCCAGCGCCCTCGCGTTCGTCGTACGGGTGGGCCTCTTCGCGGAGCGCACGGATCACCACCCCGAGCTGTCGCTCCGCTGGGGGCTCGCGACCGTGCGGTTCTCCACGCACGAGCCGCCGGGGCTCACGCAGCTCGATCTCGACGGCGCCGAGGCGGCCGACGCCGCGTTCGGGGCATGAGCCGCGCCGCGCGCCCCGCCCCGAGCGCGAGCCGCAGGGACCGCCAGCGCCTCGACGAGGCGCGCGCGCGCCTCCACGCGAAGCTCCTCGAGCTCTGCGGCGCCGCCGCGCTGCCCCGCTTCGACGAGGCGCTCACCCACCCGAGCTACTCGAACGAGGTGCCTGGCCTGCCGGACAACCAGCGCCTCGAGTTCCTCGGCGACGCGGTGCTCGGCCTCTGCGTGAGCGAGGTGCTCGCCGAGGAGAACCCCGAGGCCGACGAGGGCATGCTCACGCGGATGCGCTCGGCCCTGGTGAACGCCGAGGCCCTCGCGGCCTGGGCGCGCGCGGTCGACCTCGGCGACGCCATCGCGCTCGGCAAGGGCGCGCACCTCGGCACCGAGCGCAAGCAGACCAACGTGCTCGCCGACGCCGTCGAGGCGCTCGTCGCGTGTGTGTACGACGCCGCCGGCCTCGCCGGGGCGCGCGCCCTCGTGCGGGAGGTGGTGGCCGAGCGCGTCTCGAGCGGCGCGTCGCTCCACGACCGCGATCCGAAGAGCCTGCTGCAAGAGCTCGTGCAGGCCGAGGGGCGTCCGAGCCCCTCGTACCGGGTGCGCGGCTCGAGCGGGGTCGAGCACGAGCCGGTGTTCGTGGTGGAGGTGCTCGTGGGCGAAGAGGTGCTCGGGTCGGGCGAGGGGCGCTCGAAGCGGCTCGCCGAGCGCGCCGCGGCCACCGACGCCCTCGAGCGCCGCGAGGCCACCAAGGGGCCCTGAGCGGGCGCCACGGTCGAGCTCTGCCGACGCGGCCGAGACGAAGGGCCAAGCCGCGTGAGTTTTTGCGGTTTCGGGCTAGAACGAGCGCCCTATGCCCGGTCTGCACCGCCACCCGTACGCCGAGTTCGTCCACCGCGTCCAGAAGCCCGCGCGCTACCTCGGCGGGGAGTTCGGCGCGCGCGTGAAGGACTTCGACGCGACCGACGCGCGCGTCTGCCTCGCGTTCCCCGACATCTACGACATCGGGATGAGCCACCTCGGCTTCAAGATCCTCTACAAAATCCTGAACGATCACCCACGGATCCTCGCCGAGCGGTGCTTCGCGCCGTGGGTCGACATGCAAGACGAGCTGCGCGCGCGCTCTCTCCCGCTCGTGTCGCTCGAGACCGCCCACGCGCTCTCGGCGTTCGACGTGATCGGCTTCTCGCTGCAGTTCGAGCTCACGTATTCGAACATCTTGACGATGCTCGACCTCGGCGGCGTGCCGCTGCGCGCGGCCGATCGCGGAGAGGACGCTCCGCTCGTGCTCGCGGGCGGCCCCTCGGCCACGCACCCGGAGCCCATCGCGCCGTTCCTCGACGCGATCGTCCTCGGCGACGGCGAGGAGCGCGCGGTCGAGGTGGCGCTGCTGTGGACCGACCTCCGGAAGAAGGGCGTCCCCCGCGCCGAGCGCCTCCGCGCGCTCGCGGGCCTGCGCGGCGTGTACGTGCCGTCCCTCTACTCCGTGGAGACCTGCGCCGACACGGGCGCGCTCGTGGTCGCGGCGCCGACCGATCCGGCCCTCCCCTTCCCGATCGCGCGATCGCTCGTGGACGACCTGAACCGCTTCCCGTTCCCCGACGACGGCCCCGTCGGCGGCCCCGAGGCCATCTTCGACCGCATGTCGATCGAGATCGCGCGCGGCTGCACCGAGGGCTGCCGGTTCTGCCAGGCCGGCATGATCTACCGCCCCGTGCGCGAGCGCGACCCCGATCAAATCGTCGAGGCCGTGGTCTCGGCCGTGAAGAAGTCGGGCTACGACGAGGCGAGCCTCACGTCGCTCTCGACGGCGGACTACTCGTGCATCGCGCCGCTCATCAAGAAGGTCGCCGACCGGCTCGCGCCCGAGAAGGTGGCGCTCGGCGTCTCGTCGCTCCGCGCCTACGGGCTCGAGGAGGACGTGCTCGACGACATGACGCGCGTGCGCGCGCAGGGCGTCACCTTCGCGCCGGAGGCGGGGAGCCAGCGCATGCGCGACGTCGTGAACAAGAACGTCACCGAGGAGCAGCTCCAGACCACGGCCGAGCGGATCTTCTCGCGCAACTACGCGAGCATGAAGCTCTACTTCATGATCGGCCTCCCCACGGAAGAGGAGGAGGACGTCCGCGAGATCGTGCGGGTGGGCGCGCGCACGCACGAGACGGGCAAGCGACTCTGGAAGGCGCGCGGGAAGTTCGGCGCGCCCAAGGTGACAGTGAGCGTCTCGACGCACGTGCCGAAGCCCCACACGCCGTTCCAATACTGCGCGATGGACGCCCCCGACACCGTGCGCCAGAAGCAAGAATGGCTGCGCGCCGAGGTGCGCGGCACGGGCGTCGATCTGCGCATGCACGACAGCGAGACGTCGTGGCTCGAGGGCGTGTTCGCGCGCGGCGATCGGCGCCTCGCGGCGGTGCTCGAGCGGGCGTACAGGCTCGGCGCGCGCTTCGACTCGTGGGAGGACCAGCTCCGGCTCGATCTGTGGGAGGAGGCCTTCCGCGCGGAGGGCGTCGACCCGGGCCTCTTCCTCGGCACGATCCCTACGAGCGCGCGCCTCCCGTGGGACCACATCGACGTGGGCCTCGAGGAGGGCTTCCTCGCGCGCGAGTACCGCAAGGCGCTGAAGAGCCGCCTGTCTGTGCCGTGCGGCAAGGCCGCGGGGATGTTCATCCACCACACGAACCTCGAGGACGCGAAGGCCGACGCGCGCAAGCTCGTCTGCTACGACTGCGGCGTCGCGTGCGATCTCTCGGCGATGCGCGAGGAGCGCCTCGTGTTCCTCTCGCGGCTCGGCGCGGAGAAGCGCCGCGCGCGCACCGACGCCGAGGTCGCCGCCGTGCGCGCCAAGGTGCCAAAGGGCCGCACGCCGCCGCCGCGCATCGTGCAGGGCGAGGCCCGGCGCGTGCGCTTCGCCTACGAGAAGCTCGGGCCGAGCGCGTTCCTCTCGCACCTCGACCTCGTGCGGGCCATCCCGCGGGCGTTCCGCCGCATCGACGTGCCGATGTTCTACTCGTCCGGCTTCCACCCCAAGCCCGACATGGTGTTCGGCCCGGCGCTCTCGCTCGGCGTGTACAGCCTCGACGAGTACCTCGACCTGAAGCTCACGTGCGACGTCGACGAGGCCACGCTGGCCGCCCGGCTCTCGGCCGCGTCGCAAGACGGGCTCCGCTTCACCGGCGTGCGCGTGCTCGGGCCGAACGACGCAGGCGTGAACAAGCTCATCGCGGCGGCGCGCTACGTGCTCGCGTTCCCCACGGCCACGCTGCCGGGCGGCGCGGACTTCCTCCGCGCGCGCGCGGCCCACGTGCTCGCCGCCGGAGAGCAGAAAATCTTGCGTAAGATCGAGGGTATAGGCAAGTGGGTGGACGTGAAGGCGTTCCTGCGGGACCTGCGGGTCGAGGACCCGGCCGCCGCGCCCCTCGTGGCGCGCGCGGGGCTCGGGGGCTCGCTGGTGACGGTGCTCGTCGACGTGGCGATCACCAACGCGGGCGCGGTGAAGGCCCACGAGGTCGCGGAGGTGCTGCTCGGCGACGAGGCGCGCGACACGCCGTACGCCGTGGTGCGCGCGGCGATGGGCGGCCTCATCGACGGCGCGATCGTCTCGCCGCTGGAGCTCGAGCGCTTCCGGAAGGCCCCGCCGGTCCGCGAGCCGCTCACGGCCCCCGCCGCGCCCACCGCGCCCGAGCCGTGAGGGCCCCGTGAGCGACGTCTCGCTCCCGCTCACCGCGGGCCTCGCGGCCGCGGCGTTCGCGGCCGGCATGGTCGACGCGATCGGCGGCGGCGGCGGCCTCGTCACGGTGCCCGCGCTGCTGGCGGCGGGGCTCGACCCACGCGTCGCGCTGGCCACGAACAAGGGCCAGGCCGTGTTCGGCGCGGTCTCGAGCGCGGCGTCGTTCGGTCGGCACGGCGCGGTCACGCCGGAGCGCGTGAAGGTCGCGTTCGCCGCGGGCTTCGTGGGCTCGCTGCTCGGCGCGCTCTTGCTCGTCACCCGCCGCCCGGAGCCGCTGCGGCCGCTCGTGGTCGCGCTGCTCCTCACGGCGCTCGCCGTGGCGCTCGTGCCGCGCGACCGCCTCCCGAGGCTCACCCCGAAGCACCCGACCGTGGCGCTCGTGGCGGTGTCGCTCGGGCTCGGCGCGTACGACGGGTTCTTCGGGCCGGGAGTGGGCAGCATGCTCATCGCCGCGAACGTGGTGCTGTTTCACGAGCCCCTCGTGCGGGCCTCGGGCAACGCGAAGATCGTGAACCTCGCGTCGAACCTCGCGGCGTTCGGCCTCTTCGCGGCCCGGGGCACCATCCTGTGGCGCGTGGCCCTGCCCATGGCGGTCGCGAACGCGCTCGGGGCGAGCGTGGGCGCGCGCCTCGCGCTGAAGGGCGGCGACAAGCTCGTGCGCCGCGTGGTCGTGTGTGTGGTGCTGGCGGTGGTGGCGAAGCTCGTCCGCGACATGGTCAAGGGATAGGCCGCGGTCGCCTCACCGCGCGGCGAGCCGGATACTCACCGGCGGTGCCGCGCGTCCCATGATGAACCCCACGCTGTCATTCGCCGACTGGCACGAGCTGCGGAACCTCGACAGCGGGATGTACGGCATCTTCAACGGCGATCCCAACGAGCCCGAGAATCCGGCCGAGACGTACGCCGTGCCGGCCATGGCGAAGGGCCGACGCATGACGGAGTAGACGCGCCCGCGGGCTGAAGCCCGCGGCAGTGAAATCGAGGATCGGCCTGCTCAAAGCCTCGCCGTGGAGGCCGTGAGAGCCCGCCGCCGCGGCGGGCCTCGCGCACCGCCACCGTGAGCTCTCCGTGGCCCGGGCTTCAGCCCGCGGGTGCGGTGTGGTGTTAGGCTGCGCTCATGAGCGTTCTCTCGGTCGATCTCGGCGGCACTCGGATGCGCGGCGCGGTGCTGGACGAAGACGGCGCCCTCCTCCACCGCGACGTGCGCCCCACGCCCGTCGCCGACGCGACCCCCGCGGGCCTCGTCGACCTCATGCGCGAGCTCGCGGGGCACGCGTCGCGCCCCTCGCGCGCCATCGTCGGGGTGCCGGGCCGCGTCGATCACCGCGAGGGCCGCCTCGACCGCGCGCCCAACCTGCCTCCCTCCTGGGCCCCGCACCTCACCGAGGCGGCGCTCGGCGAGGCCGTCGGCGTGCCCGTGCGCCTCGTGAACGACGCCGACCTCGCGGCGGTGGGCGAGGCCTACTTCGGCGCGGGGAGGGGCTTCTCCGACGTCGCCTACGTGACGCTCTCCACCGGGGTGGGCGGGGGCGTGCTGCTCGGCCGGCGGCTGCTCGTGGGGCGGCGCTCGCTGGCGGAGGTGGGCCACATGGTGATCGATCGCAGCGCCCACGCGCGCGGCGAGCCATCGACGTTCGAGCAGCTCGCG
>CAZHGG010000124.1:0-10301 GCA_964531755.1 uncultured Polyangiaceae bacterium | reverse complement strand
CGACGGCACGCGCGCGACCCGCCTCGCCGCCCTCGCGATGCTCGCGCGCGGCCTGCCGGTCTTCTTCCCGCTCTGGGCGCCGCTCGCCCTCACCGCGAGCCTCGGGCGAGGCTCCGACGTGGCGGCGGAGGCCTGACCGAGGCTCGCTGCGGCCGGGCGACCGCGGCGGGCCGCCGCGGCTCAGCCGCCGTAGAGCTTCTCGGCGAGCTGGAAGGTGCGCGCCTCGAGGTCCTGGTAGGCGGAGCGCAGCGACTGGATGTCGCCCTGGGAGTCGACGAGCTCGCGCAGCCGCGCCGCCGCCTCGCGGGTCTCTTCGAGCGTGTCGGCGTCGACGATGTCGACGTACCCCTCGAGCGCAGCGTCGGTCGTGTAGAGGAGGGTCTCGGCGGCGTTCCGCAGCTCGGCGAGCTCGCGCCGGATGGCGTCGGTCGCCTCGAAGCGCTCGCTCTCGAGGATGATGCGGTCGATCTCGTCTTTGTCGAGGCCGCTCGTCGACGTGACCTTCACCTGCTGCACGCGGCCGGTGCCCAGGTCCTTCGCGTCGATCGACACCACGCCGTTCGCGTCGATGCGGAACGTGACCTGGATCTTCGGCACGCCGCGCGGCGCCGGGGGGATGCCGGAGAGCTCGAACCGGGCGAGGCTCCGGTTGTCCGCGGCCATGCGGCGCTCGCCCTGGAGCACGTGGATGGGCACGAAGTTCTGGTTGTCGAGGCTGGTCGTGAAGACCTCGCTCCGCTCCGTGGGGATGGTCGTGTTGCGGGGGATGAGCGGGGTGAACACGCCGCCGCCCGTCTCGACGCCCATCGACAGCGGCGTGACGTCGAGGAGCAGGACCTCCACGTTCTGCTCGCCGTCGAGCGCCGCCCCCTGAAGCGCGGCGCCCGCCGCCACGACCTCGTCGGGGTTGACGCCCTTGCTCGGCTCGATCCCGAAGTACTCCTTCACCGCCTTGCTCACCGCGGGCATGCGCGTCATGCCACCGACGAGCACCACCGTGTTGATGTCGCTCGTGCGCAGCTTCGCGTCCTCGAGGGCCTTCTTGCAGGGCTCGAGGCTGCGCTCCACGAGCTCCCGCGTGAGCAGCTCGAGCTCCGCGCGCGTCATGGTCTTGATGACGTGGAGCGGGGCGCCACCCTGCCCCACCGCGATGAACGGGAGGTTGATCTCGGTCTCGAGCGACGACGACAGCTCGTGCTTGGCCTTCTCGGCCGCCTCCTTGAGGCGCTGGAGGCCCATCTTGTCCTTGCGGAGGTCGACCTTGTGCTCCGCGAGGAACTGCTCGGCCACCGCGTCGACGATGCGCAGGTCGAAGTCCTCGCCGCCGAGGTAGGTGTCGCCGTTGGTGGACTTCACGCTGAAGACCCCGTCGGAGATCTCCAGGATCGAGATATCGAACGTGCCTCCACCGAGGTCGTACACCGCGATGCGCTCGGACTGCTTCTTGTCGAGGCCGTAGGCGATCGCGGCGGCCGTGGGCTCGTTGATGATGCGCCGGACGTTGAGCCCCGCGATCTTGCCCGCGTCCTTGGTGGCCTGTCGCTGCGCGTCGTCGAAGTACGCGGGGACCGTGATCACCGCGTCGGTCACCGGCTCGCCCAGGTAGGTCTCGGCGATCTCCTTCATGCGCACGAGCACCATGGCGCTCACCTCGGGCGGCGACATCTGGCGCCCGCCCACGTCGATCCACGCGTCGCCGTTGGGCGACTCGATGATCTTGAAGGGCGAACGCGCGGCGTGGTGCTCGATCTCCGTCGACTTCTTCTTGCGGCCGATGAGCCGCTTCGCCGCGTAGACCGTGTTGGCCGCGTTGGTCACCGCCTGGCGCTTCGCCGGCTGCCCGACCAGGCGCTCGCCGCTGGCCGTGAACGCGACGATGGAGGGCGTGGTGCGCGCCCCCTCCGCGTTCGGGATGACCTTCACGTCGACCTTCCCCGCGGGGCTCGTCTCCACGACGGCCACGCACGAGTTGGTGGTTCCCAAATCGATGCCGATGATCTTGCCCATGATTTCGTGTCGCTCCTACGGCTCGCGCGGGGTCAGGACGCTCTGGGCTTCGCCACGACGACGAAGGCGGCGCGCACGAGGCGGCCTGCCTGGACGTAGCCGGACTGGACCTCGGCGACGACGTTGCCCACCGGCTCGTCGCTCTCGACCTGCTGGATCGCCTCGTGCACCGAGGGGTCGAAGGGCGTCCCCACGGTGGGCACCTTGGTGATGCCCTGCTTGCCCAGGGTGTCGACGAACTGGCGCAGCACCATCGCGAGGCCCTCGGCGACCGCCGAGACGTCGGTGGCGTTCTTCGCGCTCTGCATGCCGCGCTCCAAGTTGTCGAACACGGGCAGGAACTCCTTGAGGAGGTCTTCCTTGCCGGCCTTTCGCGCGTCCTCGATCTCCTTGCGCGAGCGCTTGCGGAAGTTGTCGAAGTCGGCGGCGGTGCGGAGCAGCTGCTCCTTGGTCTTCGCGGCCTCGGCCTTCGCCTGCGCGAGGAGCTCCTCGGGCGTGGGCGGCGCCTTCTCTTCCGCCGGGGCGGGCGCGGGCGCCTCTTTCACTTCGGACGGCTCGGCCGGGGGTTCTCCGCCTGCGGGCTTCATTTCGGTGGTCGGATCGCTCATGTCTACGCGGAGTATATCTTGGTCGCGCGGGAGAAATACAAAACATCTCGCGGGCCCTGGACGCGCCGGCCCGCCCCCGCCCGCCCCTCGCCGAGGCGCGGGCCGTGCCCGCCTGCCCCACGCGGCGCGACGATGCTAAGGAGGCGGGGTGCCCGACGACGACGACGACCTGTTCGGCGAGGGGGCCGAGGACGAGGCCGGCGCGCTCGCCCCGGCGGACCTCGAGCTCAACGAGCCCCAGGCGCGCGCCGTCGCCCACACCGAGGGCCCGCTGCTCGTGTTCGCGGGCGCGGGCAGCGGAAAAACCCGAGTCATTACCTACCGTATCGCGAACCTGATCGCGCGCCACCACGTGCCCCCGTTCCGGCTCCTGGCCGTCACCTTCACGAACAAGGCCGCCGGAGAGATGCGCCACCGGCTCGAGGAGATGCTCGGCGCCCAAGTGCGCGAGGCCTGGGTGGGCACCTTCCACGCGACCTGCGCGCGCATCCTGCGCCGGTACCCCGAGGCCGCAGGGCTGAGCTCGGGGTTCGTCATCTACGACACCCAAGACCAGCGCGCGATCATGACGCGGGCCCTCCGCGCGCTCGACCTCGACGAGAAGCGGTACCCCGCCAGGGCCATGCTCGGCCGGGTCCACAAAGAGAAGCAGGAGGGCCGCGGGCCCGAGGACATGGCGCTCGACTCCTACATGGACGAGGCCGCCAAGCGCGCGTACGTCGCCTACGAGGAGCGCATGCGGGCCGCGAACGCGGTCGACTTCGAGGACCTCATCTGGCGGGTCGTGGGCGTCCTCGAGGCGAAGGACACCGCGCCGGCGGCCACGCGCGAGGCCCGCGACGCCCTGCTTCGCCGCTTCTCGCACGTGCTCGTCGACGAGTTCCAGGACACGAACGGCACGCAATACCGGCTCCTCCGCGCGCTCGCCGCCCGCACCCGCAACCTCTGCGTCGTGGGCGACGACGACCAGTCGATCTACCGGTGGCGCGGCGCCGACGTGCGCAACATCCGGGGCTTCCGGCGCGACTACCCCGACGCCGAGGTGGTCAAGCTCGAGCAGAACTACCGCTCCACGGCCAACATCGTGCGCGGGGCGCTCGGGGTCATCGCCCCGTCGGCCACGCGCGAGCCCAAGGAGCTCTTCACGCATAACGACGAGGGCGGGAAGGTGCACGTCGTCGAGACCGCGTCCGAGCGCGACGAGGCCGCGTACGTGGTGCGCCTCGTGCGCGACGCGGTGGCCGGCGGCGTGGAGCCGCGGAACATCGCTGTATTCTACAGGGTTCACGCCCAGTCACGCGTGCTCGAGGAGGCGATGCGCGCCGCCAACCTGCCCTACCAGGTGGTCGGGGGCATGAAGTTCTACGAGCGGGCGGAGGTGAAGGACGCCCTCTCCTACCTGCGCGTGCTCACGAACCCGAAGAGCGACGTCGACCTGCTCCGTGTGGTGAACGTGCCGCCGCGCGGCATCGGGAAGACCACGCTCGACCGCCTCGTGGAGCTCGCGAACACGCTCGGCGTGTCGGTGTTCCAGGCGATGGCCCACCTCGATCAGGCCCCCGAGATCGGCGCCCCCGCGCGCAAGCGCCTCGGCCAGGTGCGCGCGCTGCTCGCCGCCCTCGCCGAGGCCGCGCGGGAGCAGACGCCGGCGGAGGCGCTCCGCGACGTGCTCGCCAAGACCGGCTACCGCGCCGCCCTCGAGGCCGAGGACAGCGCCGAGTCCGACTCGCGGCTCGAGAACCTGGCCGAGCTCGAGGGCTCGCTCGCCGACTTCGCCGCCGAGTGCGAGGCGCGGGGCGAGCGCGCCACGGTGGAGGGCTTCCTGGAGCGCGTGTCGCTGAACTCCGACCTCGACGCCCTCGAGGAGACGGGCCGCGCCACGCTCATGACCATCCACAGCGCGAAGGGGCTCGAGTTCGACGTGGTGCTCGTGACCGGCCTCGAGGAGGACATGTTCCCCTACAAGGGCATGGACCTCCGCGGCGACGAGGAGCTCGACGAGGAGCGCCGCCTCGCCTACGTCGCCGTCACCCGCGCGCGGCAGCACCTCGTGCTCACGTACGCCAAGACGCGGCAGATCTTCGGCACCACGCGCCTCGGGGCGCCGAGCCGCTTCCTGCGCGATCTCCCGCGCGACGTGGTGCACGTGAGCGCCACGTCCGCGGCGAAGGGCGCCGAGGCCACGCGCTACGCCGACGCGCCCCCCCGCGCCCGCCCGAGCGGCGACTTCCAGCACCCCCAGGCCAGACCGCGCCCGGCGCCGCCCGTCGCGCCAGGCGAGCGCTACGTGGACCACGACGAGGCGGATGCGTCCTACGAGGAGAGCGCGGGGCTCCGCCGCGGCGCGCGCGTGCGCCACAAGAAGTTCGGCATCGGGCAGGTGGTCAAGACCCTCGAGCTCGGCGAGCCGGCGGTGGTCGCGTTCTTCCCCGGGTGGGGCGAGATGAAGGTGCTGGCGCGGTTCCTCGAGCCGGGGTGAGGGCGCAGCCGGGCGCGCGCCACGAGGTCGACCGCGCTCGTCCTCAGGGCAGCGCGCGGGAGTGGACGGGCGAGCGTCTGCGGCAATGGGTCAAATGGGAATGACGCATTGGCCGCAAGCGGCGCCGTCTGCGCTCATCACGCAGCGGCACAGCGACTCCGCGCCTACCTCGACCTCGGCTACGGGCGGGGGGTCCTCGGCAGCTTCTTCCTCGGCGCGCACGCGCGGACCTCGGCGGTGGCCACTGTCGCCCTCGAGCTCGCGCTCGCGCCGCTCTTGCTCGTCCGGCGAACACGCACCGCGGGAGTCGTATTTGCATGCGCAATGCACACGATCTTCGAGCTCACGGTGCGACCCGACGTGCTTGGGTGGGTGATGGTGGCGATGCTGCTCGCCTTCGTGGAAGCGCGACCGCGCGAACGAGGTGGGAAGGCGGGACCGTGAGCGTCTTGCGCCCCGGCTCGCGTGTCCGGCCGTGCGAGCGCACTCTGTGTGACGCGGTTGTCGAGCGCGTGCTCGAGCGTCATGGCGCGCCCCATGGGGTCGACCGTGGCCACGAGGCGGCCCGAGAAGTCGTACGCGTGGGTCTCGAAGGTGCCATCGGCCTGCACCTCCTTTGTGACACGCTCCGCCGCGTCGCGCTGCCACTCCGTGACGTTCCCGTTCCCCCGTGAGCCAGCGTCCATCCGGATCCCTCGCTTACGCCAAACTGTTGCCCTTGCCCGCAACTCGGTTCGGGTCAAGGCACTGGCATTAGCAGCGTCGGCGCAAGACGCTTGCAGTCGACCCCTCGGTCGACGAGGCGTACGACGGACACCTGTGGTAGAAAGCTGAGGTACAAGCATTCGTACTCCTCCGCGGCCACATCGGCGCCCTCAATGCGGACGTGGACCGATGCATCCACCGGCCACGGATTCCAGAAGGCTGCTGCTCTTGTCCCATGCACTCCGATGGGCCCGAGCTGTTGTCGTTCACCGACCACGCTGACCTCAATTTCGTGAATGGGCGCACTACGGTCATTGATTACCATGAATCGGTGCTGGCCGTAGTGAACGTGGAGCGCGAGCGCGACGACCCCGCAAATCACTAGGGCAAGGCTGGCTCGCGCCACCCTCACGCCACGTTCAAGGTGCTGTCTGAAGACCATGTCCCAACGCATCCCGGCGCATCTCTCGACACTCCTTCGCGGTATCGCCCTTCACTCGCTCTCCACAGGCGCGTCCAAATGAGTTGTTGTGCCGATCCATTTCCGTGCCAGGATCGTGTTGATCAGCCTCGTTTAGGTCCGCAAGGAGCGATGCGACCGCGCTAGAGTAATGGCCGGTGGCGACACATGACGCAAGGCAATGTCGGCATGCGTCCTGCGGCCCGTCGACGCCCCCCGGAAAGCCGCTGTTCTCTGCTTCCTTCTCGGGGACGTAGAACGTGTCCACGTAGATGTATACGAGCGCGGCGCCAAACACGATGGCGATCGCGACGGCAGGATGCTGACCGCTCGCATCGACGTAGTTTGCGGGGTCCGACTGTGTGTACCCATAAAGGTTCAACCCACCCGCGAGCCCAATGGGGTCCATCGACACCCACCTCCCCAGCCCCGGGTCGTACCCGCGCCACCACGCCAGCGCCAACCCCGTCGGCCGGTCGAAGTAGTGCCCCGTGAACCCGAAGTCGCTCTTGGCCCCCGCGCCGGTCTCGGTCACCTTGCCCCACGGGTCGTACGACATCCTTGATGCCACCGTGGTCCCGTCGCTCGCCACCACCTCGCGCACGCTGCCCAGGTGGTCGCGCGTGTACAGGTAGCCCACCGCCGGAGGGCCCGCCTCCTCGAAGCCCTGGCCGAAGTAGCTCCGGAGCACCGTGGTGCCGTTCGCGGCGCGCTTCTGGCATATGCGCGCCCCGCACCACACGAAGGTCTCGTTCTTCGTCTCGACGCCGCTCTGTTGTGCCCCCACCCGCGCGGCTTCGCCGCTCGACCTCCCCCAAATCCGTGCTCGGTCGCTCCGCGCCCTGCGCGCGGATGGGGGAGGTGCCACGGAGCCTGCGGTGTGCTCGCGGGACCCTGCCGCGGAGCGCGCGTGGCTCGTGGCAGGCGCTCGCGATACGTGGCACTCCCGTGCCGGCGCGGCGCGCGCCGTTCTTCGGGGTCGCGCACCTTCCGCGCCGCGCCCTCGCGCGGCTCGCACGCGGCTCGCGTTGGGCGCGTCACGCAAGCTGCGCGGGGGCCCTCCGCACGGCGCGCGGCGCACCGGCAGCTCGGAGGTCCCATGTTCGCTCGCTCCCTCGTCTCTCCCCATCAGGCCCGGCTCCTCAAGGAGCGTGCCCGGCGCATGCGGTGCTCGCCCACTCGCTCCGAGGAGCTGCTCTGGCGCGCTCTCTCGGGCTCCAAGACCGGCCTCGCGTTTCGTCGGCAGCTCGTCATCGGTCCCATCATTGTAGACTTCGCCTGCACGAAAGTCCGCCTCGTCGTCGAGGTCGACGGCGGGTACCACGAGGGCCGCCAGCCGCGGGATGCCGCTCGCGACTGCGCGCTCGCTGGGCTCGGCTGGCGGGTGCTGCGTGTCTCGGAGCGGGAGGTGTTCATGGGGCTCGCGGGGGTGCTCCGACGTATCGTCGCGGTGGCTGCGGAGCGAGACGTTGACTCTTGTGACCCACGTCTCGAGCCGCGCGCCGTACCGCCTCCACCAGCGAGCGCCAAGCGGAGCGCGTGACGCGGCACGGGTGCACGTGCGGTCCGGCTTCGAGCCGTTGCCCGCGGCTCGTGAGCGTCGACCCGCCGGCGGATGACGCTCTGGCCCACCTTGAAGTGCAGGCTTTCCATCATCGTTTTTCGAGTGGCCGCTCACCATCCGAGTCCTCCCTGTCCGGAGGTGCACTCCCAGGGCGCACGTTCCGCGAATCCTCGGTTCGGACCCGAATGGCGGCAACGCGACTGCCGCTCGATTCGACGTACAAGACCCAGTTCTGAGCGCCGAGCACAATGGGCAAGCTTAACATGTCCTTCTGCCGCCCCTCCTCGTCGTAGCTTGCTCGCCTCAGATCGAGACACGGACGCTCAGCGAGTCTTGTGTGCAGGCTCTCCGCAGAGATTCCCACTTCAATGGATTGTCCGCACTTAATGACAAGATTCGCGCCGCGCTGGTACACCCACACCTCGAAGGCCACGGGGCAGATCAGTAGTGCGCCAAGCGCAATTCGGATGGTGGCTTTGCGTCCCATGTGCGCTCACTCGCGAACGCGAACGGTGCTATAGAGCCACACACTTCTTCGCAAGACTCGCTGAGGTCGAGCGATCCACCCGTGCCCTTGCAGTCCGTATACACATCATTTGCGGAGTCCTCGGGTTCGAAGATTCCGCCGGCAAATATTCCCAGATCACGCCACCAGCGATCGTTCCGGCAGATCCGATCAATCCCGTGCAACGATGGAAGTAGCACGAGGCGTAGCAGTGCTTTTTCTTGTGGTAGTAATATAGTTTTGACGCCTCGTCGTTAATGGCAGGGTGGAATCTACACCCTATTGTTAGCTGGCTATCAGGCCTCGCGTTTGCGTTCATACAGGTCCCGCAAGCTCTCCGGAGCAAGGGACGGTCGCTCTCGATATAGAGGTCCAAGCGCATCCGCAACTAGGACACCGAGAACAGATGCGAGCCGTTGGCGCCAGACTTCAAACTCCTCTCTCGGGCATTCATCCATCGTGAGTTGCACCGCACGAGCCAACTCCTCGTTTGCTCTTTGAAGATGGCCCGCGAGCTCTCTCGCCGTTTCGTCTCTCATGGTTCTAACAAGCATTCTGCCATGCAGCGGTGACGTTTCAAGCACTGAAGGTCCCGTTCGGGGATCCCGAAGCGCGGCGCGGCTGCGGCCGGGGCGAGCGGCACGCGGCCAGCGCGCACGTGCGGCCCCGCGTCCCGCAGTCGTCCCCGACCGCGCGCGCAACGCACACGCGAACCCCACACGCGAACCCCACACGCGAGCCCCGACCCCAGACCGCGCACGCCGCCGCACACGCGGCCGCACACGCAGGCCCGAACCCCAGCCACGACGCGCTTCGTGATCCCCGAAGGGGGACTCGCCGCCGCACACGAATACGCACACGAACACGCGGCGCGCGGCTTGCCGTCCTTCCCTCGCGGACCGCCGGGACGCCGCGCCCCTCAGGGCGCCGCCAGCGCGTAGACCCGCCCATCCTCCGAGGGGACCACCAGGGTGCCGTCGCGCAGCAACGTGAGGGGCGCGTCCACGTCGCCCCCCGTGCGGAACGCGAAGACGCGCTCGCCCTCGGGGGACACGCCGTAGACCTCGTCGTCTTGCGCGCCGAAGTAGAGCGTGCCGCGCGCGTCCTCGAGGGCGCCCCCGTGGACGCCGAACTCGCGCGAGCCCGTGCCCTGCACCGGGAAGGCGCCCGCGACCGCGTCGCCGCGCACGCGCACGAGCCTCGGCGCCGGGCCGTACGTTCCCACCACGACGTCGCCGTTGCGCGCGAGGGCGAGCGGGCCGCGTACGTAGCCGCCGACCTGGACGCGCCCGAGCACCGCGCCGCTCGCGCCGAGGTGCACGACCTCGCCCGCGTCGGTGCCGAAGAACACGGTCCCGTCGTCGGCCACGGCCGGCGAGCCGTCCACGTCGGCGCCGAGGCGCGCGCGGAACACGACGGCGCCCGTGGCGGCGCGCACGCCGTACGCGTGGTCGTCTTGCGCGCCGAACACCACGAGATCACCCGCGAGGGCGGGCGCCGTGAACACCTTGCGCTTGGCCTCGAGGCGGCGCACCACGTTGCCGCGGCGATCGATCCACGCGAGCGTGCGCCCCGCGGCCACGACGATCTCGCCGCTCGGCAGGAGCAGCGGCGCCACGTCGACCTCGCCGCCCAGCTCGACCTGGAAGGTCACCTGGCCGGCGGGGCTCACAGCGAAGAGCTTGCCCGCGTCGCTCCCCACGTACACCGTGCCGTCCGCCGCCACGGCGGGCGCGGTGTAGCTGCGCTCGCCGAGCGCCACGCGGAAGCGCTCGCGGCCGTCGCGACCGAGCGCCACGAGCGCGCCGGAGAGCGTCGCGACGTAGAGGGTCTGCTCGTCGGGCGACGTGGTCACCTGCGCGGCGACGGCGCCGCCCACGTCGGCGGAGAACACGAGGCGCGCGGACCGAGGGCCCAGGGCGGCCGAGCGGTGGGTGCGCGCGGCGTCGCCGTGCTGGACGCGGGGGCTCCCC
>CAZHGG010000123.1:0-10316 GCA_964531755.1 uncultured Polyangiaceae bacterium | reverse complement strand
CACGCAGCGCGCGAACCACGCGTCGAACCCCGGAGGGAGGGACACGGCGATCCCGAGCTCGGCGACGCGCGCGGTGGCGAAGGGGATGTCTCCGAGCACGATCTCGCGCAGGAGCGAGGCGATCGAGCCGTCGGCCTCGCGCCAGAAATACGCCCCGGTGAGCAGCCGAAATACGATGAGGCCGAGCGCCCAGACGTCGCTCGCGGGGCGGATCTTGCCGGCGCGCTCGGTCTGCTCTGGAGGCATGAAGAGCGGTGTCCCGAGCGGCTGGGTGCCCGCGAGCTGACTCCCCTCGACGAGCTTCGCGATGCCGAAGTCGTGCTCCTTCGCGGTGCTCGCCTCGTCACGGCGGCGCGATGCAGAGTGGAAGATGTTCTCGGGCTTGTGGTCGCGGTGGTCGATGCCCTGCGCGAGCGCGAGCTCCAGCGCGTGCCCCACTTGCGACATCACCTCGGCCACGTCGCCGAGGGGGAGAGGCCCGAGGCGGTTGCACGCGTCGTCCAGGTCCTCGCCGCGGAGCAGCTCCATGACGAGGAAGGGCGCGCCGGACGCCGCGTCGACGCCGGCCGTCACGATCTCGACCACGTGATCGCTGTCGACGGCCGAGGCCGCGCGCGCCTCGAGCACGAAGCGCTCACGGGTGGCGGGGTCGCCCGCGAGCTCGGCGGCCATGACCTTGAGCGCTCGCTGCTTTCCGGTGCTCAGCTGGTCGACGATGTAGACCGCGCCCATGCCGCCGGAGCGCAGCGCCCGCACGACCTTGAAGTCTCCGCCAAACACCGTCCCGGGTGACAACTCCGCTCCGCTCAAGGGGCACCTCGGGAGGATACTCGCACGAGTGGGGGGGCTTGAGGACCGGGATGGTGGAAGATGTCTCGGGACTGGCTCGCTCAACTCAAGAGCCGGCGGGAATGCCTCGCGCCCCCCGCGTGGGCGACCTCGACCGCGTTCATTCCCACCGCGCTTCACGCTTGGGCGAGCGAGCCGCCTGCGCAGAGTCGCCCCAGCAGGCGGCCTCCGCGAGGAGCGCAGCGCTCACGCGGCCTCTGAGCCGACCTCGGCTCGACCGCCTCGACCCAGAGGGGGCAGCGCGAGCCGGACGATCTTCTTCGCGACGCTCCACACCTGCGCGAGGAGCGAGCGCGAGTTGTAGGCCACGCCGTACCTCGCGCAGATCGCGCGGACCTCGCGCGCCATCTCCGGGTACCTGTGCGCGGGCACGTCGGGGAACATGTGGTGCTCGATCTGGTGGCTCAGGTGGCCGCTCGCCACGTGGAGCAGCCACGAGCCTTCGAAGTTGGCCGAGCCGCGGAGCTGGCGCAGGTAGAACCCGCCGCGCGTCTCGCCCTCGAGCACCTCGGGGGGGAACGTCTCGGTGCCCTCGGGGAAGTGGCCGCAGAAGATGACCAAGAACGACCACAGGTTCCGCACCCCGTTGGCCACGAGGTTGCCCGCGAGCACTGGGAGCGCGAAGGGCCCCGCGAGCAGCGGGAAGAGCACGTAGTCCTTCAGGACCTGCCTCTTCGCCTTCGCGAGGAGCTCGCGCACCTTCTCCCGGTCTTCCGCGGTCCGCTCGCGCGGACGGAAGAGGTACTTCGGCATGTCGACGTCGTGGGCGGCGACGCCCCACTGGAACAGGAGGCCCAGCGCGAGGGTCGAGAAGGGCTGGAGCAGGGTCACCGGCGACCACGGCTGCGAAGCGTCGACGCGGAGGAGGCGGTAGCCGAGGTCGTGATCGACGCCGCGCACGTTCGTGTACGTGTGGTGGAGCACGTTGTGCGAGTGCCGCCACTGCTCCGCCGGGCACACGAGGTCCCACTCGTAGGTCTGCGAGGAGAGCGCAGGATCGTTGGTGAAGTCGTATTGGCCGTGGAGCACGTTGTGGCCAATCTCCATGTTCTCGAGGATCTTCGAGGCGGCGAGCGCGCCCGCGCCGAGCGCCCACACGAACGGGAACGCGGGCGGGAACAACGCGGCGAATCCGCTCGCGAAGAGCAGCGCGCGGCCGGCGACCTCGAGGCCGCGCTGCACCCGAACGACGCGCCGGATGTAGCGTGTGTCGCGCGCGCCGAGGTCGGCCTTGGTGCGGGTGAGCAGCGCGTCGATGTCGGCCCCGAAGGCCTCGAGGTCGCGTCGGGAGAGGGCGGAGAGGGCGGAGAGGGCGGAGAGGGCAGAGTGAGCCATGGTGTCCTCGCTTGTTGGTTCAGAGATCGACGACGACGGGCCCCACGGGCTCGCTCGTGCAAATGCGGATATCGACGTCGGAGTCCGTCGAGAGGGCTCCGGTGGTCGTGTCGCGCGTGGTCCCCGAGCGCTTGCGGCACACGCACGTATGGCAAATACCGATACGGCACCCGTGCTTCGGGCGAAGCCCCGCGCCCTCGGCCATGGGGAGGATGGGGCCTCGCCCGCGGGCCGTCTTGGCCGAGCGCGCGAACGTGACCTCACCGCCCTCGCCGTCGTGGGCGGGGGTCGCGGCCGGAGCGGAGAACACCTCCGTGTGGAGCTTGGCGAGATCGCCGCTCGCCGCGAGCTCGGCGCGCACGACGTCGAGCATGCCGGGAGGGCCGCACGCATACACCTCCCACGACGGGAGCTCCGGCACCCGCGCGGAGAGGTCTCCCTCGCGCATCGGGCCGTCCATGATCGCGACGCGCAGGCCCGGGCAGGTGAGGGGCGCGGCCTCCGCGATCGCCTCGAGCTCGGCGCGAAAGAGCGCGTCGCGGGGCGTCTTCGCCCACGTGAGGAAGACCACCTCGCCGCGGTGGCGCCGCTCGACGAGGGTCCGCAGCATCGCCATCACCGGGGTGATCCCGCTCCCGCCGCTGACGAGCAAGAGGCGACCTTGGACCGGCGCGCCGAGCACGAAGTCCCCCGCGGGGGCGCCGAGCTCGACGAGGTCTCCCTCGCGGAGGGCCGGCGCGTCTCGCTCCGTGAGCCGCGGTGTCACGAGGCCAGAGGGCCGCGCGCGGATGGTGAGCTCGATCGTGCGGCGACGCGCGGGGGCCAGCGGCTCGGCGCTCGCGATCGAGAAGACCCGCGTGCGGCGGACTCCGTCGACGTCGAAGGTGAGCGCCGTGTGTTGGCCCGCCCGGTGGGGCGGGTAGTGCGGGCCCGGGCGCAACACGAGGGTGACCGCGTCGTAGGTCTCGCGCCGCACGGAGACGACCTCCGCGTGGTGAGCCCGGCGCGCGCGCAGCGGCGCCACGAGGCCGACGAAGTCGTCGACGGTGCGAGGGTAGACGAGCGCGGACGCGAGGCGCGCGCCCCACGAGCGGGGATCGAGGATGTCGAGCATGTCGGGCATGAGGGTGCCTTTCGGCCTCGCGCGGGCGCCGCGAGGCTCCGTGCCGCGCGAGGCGGCGTTCGGGTGGGTTCTGGGGGAAGTGCAGTCAGGCGAGGCGGGCGGCGCCGCCACGACCGCGAGAGGAGCTTCGAGGTGCGTGACCATCGCGATCAGCGGCGGTCCGCGTCGTCTTATTCGGTGCTCTGGCGCCGCGCCTTTTGCCGCTTGTGCTTCGTGAGCACCGCGGCCGCGCCGCTCTCGGTGGCGCTGCGCTGCGCGCGCTCCATCTCCCGCGCGAACACGAGGCGCACGGCCTCGAGGCTCACCGGACGGAGCTCGGCGTAGGTCGTGTCGACGTCGTCGCCGAGCGCGTCCGCGTTCTTCACGAAGTAGGCGGTGAGGTCGTCGGCCAGGCGGCCGAGCTGCTTCTGCATGAGCGCGAAGGCGCCCTCGGCCGTGTGGAGGGGCATGCCCACCGCGTCGAGGCGCAGGAGCAGGCCGAGCCGCGCGGGGCTCTCGACGAGGTACGCGTCGCCGCGCCGCTCGATCGCGCCGACCCTCGTGAGCTCACCCAAGAGCCCGGGGCGCCTGCCCGCGAGCTCCGCGCCGAGCTCGGCCTCGGTCATGACCTTCGGGCGATCCGAGGCCCACGGCGACGAGAGCTGGTCGTGCGAGCCGATCCACTCGTTGAGTGAGAACTCGCCCTTCGCGGTGCGGTCGAGCACGTCGCGGATGGCCCGGATGCGGAGCCCGCGGTCTTGGAGCTGCGTGATCTGGGCGAGCCGCTCGACGTGGACTTGGCTGTAGTAGGCCACGCGCCCGCGGATCGTTGGCTTCGGGAGCGCGCCCTCCGATTGATAGAAGCGGATCGTGCGGCTCGGCACGCGGGTCTGCTCGGCGAGCTCGTCGATCGTGAGCTCGCGCTCGGCCGCCTGAGCCGAGGTGTCGGGGTGGGGTTCTCGCTCGCGCGCCATCTCGGGAGAGGGGAGCATAGCGCCGAAGAGGAGGTTGGCTGCGCCAGTCATCACGGTGACAGTTATGATTGTGACAGCGTTTGCTGTCAAGGTCGGGACGGACGTTTTTCTTCGGGTTCGCCCCGAACCGCAGGGCTCTGCGTCGGTGACACCCACCCGCGTGGGCCGCAGGCCGATCGCGCAGCACAGCTTGGCACACGGCGGCGGCCCCACCGCGCGTTCGCCGTCCACGTCTCCGCACGAACCTGCGCAAATCCCTGGTCGTCGCGTCTTGGCACATCGCCTGCTCTAGCGAGGGCATGCGCAGTCGCCCTCTCTCGCAGCTCGTCCTCGCCTCGCTCGCGTCCTTCCTGCTCGCGGTCGGGTGCGCGCCCCCCGCGTCGATCGGGGGCGACGTGGAGGGCGAGCCGGGTGGAGGAAACACCACCGTCGTCGAGGCCACGAACCCGAACCCGAACCCGTCGTCTGCCGATCCGCTCGAGGGTCAGCCGCGCCCCCCCCCGGCGGCCGACCTGCCTACCTTCCTCGCGGGAGCGACGAAGTTCGAGGTGCGCGGCGACACGCTCGGCGCGCCCGCTGGCCGCTCCAACCGCCGGAGCTACCGGCTCGATCTGGCCTCCAACGACGTGTTCGTCACGTTGCCGAACCTGCTCGGGGGAATGCGGTTGAGCGCCGCGGACCGGGCCGACCTCGACGAGCTCTTCGCCCAGGTCGCGGAGATGCCGCTGCCCGACCTGTGCGCCTACGACGGCCATACCGCTGAGCTCGTCGTGACGCGCGACGGCGTCGGCGCGACCTACCTGGCCGAGGACTACAACTGCCTCCACCGCGAGGACGTCCGGTACGCCAAGAGCGTCGCAGCGGTGCTCGCCTGGTTCGATGCGCACGTGCGCCTCCCGGGCGCTCCCCCTGAGTGAGCGGGCGACGCGTCGGTGGCTTGCGTCGAAGACGCGTCGCCCTCGACGTCCCCCAGAGCGCGGGCCCCCGGGCCTCGGTTGGCCGCTCACCGAAGGCGAGCGACGGATCGTCGTCGACGCCCGCGACTACCGCGCGACCTCGAGGGTGCGTCGGAGCGCGCGGTCACGGACCTCCCTGCTCTCCTGGCCGCCGCCCCAGCACGCCAGCCCCTCGCCGTAGAGCGCGCAGGTCCTATCGTCACCGACCGCCAGGCCGGCCCCGCTCAACAGCGACCGCACGTCGCGCCCGAGCCGCCTCGGTGCCCTCAGCGTGGGGTCTACTTGGCGAGCCTCGTTGTTGCCCCAGCAGTACACCTCGCGGTTGCTCACCGTGGCGCAGGTGTGCCGCCGCCCGGCCGCCAGCTCGACGATGGCGCTGATGGGCAGCGTGTCTCCCGGCGCGAGCCGGTCGTTCCGCGTGCCGTCCCCGAGCTGGCCCTCGTCCCCGCGTCCCCAGCAATGGACCCGACCCATGTTGTCGAGCGCGCACGTGTGCTCCGCCCCCGCGGCGACGCTCAAGATGTGTTTGAGGCCCGGGACGAGCACCGGAGCGCTCCTCGGGAGTCGATCGCCCAACCCGAGCTGTCCGCGGTCGCCGCGCCCCCAGCAGTAGACCTCGTAGTCGCTCGTCACCCCGCAGGCGTGGCCGCGCCCGAGAGCGATCTTGTTCATGCGTGGGAGCCCGAGCACGCGCTCCGGCACCTTGCCGGACAGCCCGTGATCGTCGAGCCCCCAGCAGTACGTCCGTCCGCCTTGCACGACCCCGCAGGCGGAGGTGTCTCCGACGGCGAGGTGGTCCACGGGATCGCTTTGATCATACGACTCGTGTCGCGGGGGCAGCCCTCGCACGGGCGTTGACCCTCGCTGCCCATCCTGCGTGCTCTCGAGCGCTCCGAAGGCGCTCGGGCCCCAGCATCGAACCCCGCCGCCGATGATCGCGCACCCGTGCGCGCCGGCGACCGCGATCTGCGACGCGCAGTCGACGCCGGGCACGAGTCGGGGTGAGGTCTCCCGCGCCCAACAGCGCACGCCGCCCGAGGCGACGCGCACGCACGTCGTGGAATCGGAGACGGCGATCTGACGCGGGGTCTCGTCCCGTTCGGGTGCGCTCGGAGGGCAAGCACCCGCCACGTCGCTCTCCCGCATCGGAGCGCGGTCGGGCGGCAGCGTCGGGCGGCTCTGGCCACAGGAGAGGAGCCACAGGCCGAGGGGGATCGCCGCGAGCTGACGGCGCGCGCCGCCGCGAGCCCCGCGGCGACGAGCGGCGACCGCGCCAAGGGCTGTTCGCGTCGCTCCCTCGCGCATGCCGCGATCGTAGGGTGGCGCGACACGCCCTGTCACCCTTCGCGCCCTCGTGGGCGATGGTATCCGCCGCGGAGGGCATGAGCGTCGTGCGATGCTGGGGGAATGCACCCCAGCCCCCGAGCACGGCTCCTCGCGTTCGCGTGGCTCCTCGTCTCCTGCGGGAGCACCACGCCGAGCGGCCCGGTGGACGCGACGTCGCCCACGCCCCCGTCGTCCGAGGGTGGCACGCCGCCCCCCAGCATCGATGGGAGCCCTCCCACCGATGCGGGTGGCGACGCCGCCGGCGGCTCGTGGAGCGCCCTCCCGGCGCTCGCGGGAGGTCCCCGTCAGGAGACCGCGGTGGTCGCCCTCGGAGGGAAGCTCTATGTCATCGGCGGGTTCGACGCGAAGACCGAGATGAGCGCCGCCGTGGAGGTCTTCGATCCCGGCGCGGGCACGTGGTCGACCGCCGCCCCGCTCCCAAACGCTCTCCACCACGCGAACGCGGCCGCCGTGGATGGCAAGCTCTACGTCGTCGGCGCCCTCGGGGCGTCCTTCCGCGCATTGAGCATTTCGATAGCCTACGATCCCGCGACGAACGCGTGGACACCTCGCGCTTCACTGCCGCTCGGCGCCGAGCGTGGAGCGTCGGGCGTGGCGGTCGTCGGCACGAAGATTTATGTGGCGGGTGGGCTCCGCGGCGGCGCCGTCGCGCTGTTCTCGGCCTACGACACGACCACGGACACGTGGGAGGATCTTCCCGCCATCCCGGCGCCCAGCGATCACCTCGTCGCCGGTGCTGTCGGCACGACGGTCTACCTCATCGGCGGCCGCCAGGCGGTGATCACGAGCCACACCGCGCGCGTAGACGCCTACGACACGCTCACGCGCAGGTGGAGCACACGGGCCCCCATGCCCACTTCGCGCGGCGGTGCGGCGGCGGCGGTCGTCGGCGCACGCGTGGTGGTCGCCGGGGGAGAGGGCGACACGAGCCGCCCGAGCGGCGTGTTCGACCAGGTGGAGAGCTACGAGCCCGCGACCGATCGTTGGACGCAGCTCGCGCCGATGCGATCTCCGCGCCACGGCACCGGCGCCGCAGCCATCGGGGGCAAGATGTACGTGCCAGGCGGGGCTGACCAACAAGCCTTCGGCGCCGTGGCCACCTTCGAGGTGTTCACCCCCTGATCCGCTCACCCGCCGCGCTCCTCTTCGCGTCGACGCGACGAGCGCTCGTGCGAGCGCGTGCGTCAGGGCGCGGGGGCCTCGGCGCGCGAGGCGCGGACCTCCACGGGCGCTCCTCGGAGGCGACGCCGGTTTCGCCGATCGGTCCACATGGGCCACCAGTCGTAGAGGAGCGCCTCGAGCGGGCGCCACATCGCGACCCACCCCGTGATGACGAGCCCCTCGCGCACGACCTGCCCGACGTGTCCCTTGTTGGTCGAGGTGACGACCTCGCCCAGCGAGACGAACACGACGAGCACGGCCAGCCCGAGCACGAGCGCGAACTGGGCGCGCCGGACGTGCTTCCGTATCTCGCGCCGAATGCGCACCTCGTCGTAGTCGAAGTGGGCTGCGAACGCGGCCACCACCGTGCCCTCGGGGACGTCCGAAGGGAGGGGCTCGTCCAGCGAGATGACGACCTTGATGGGCGCCTGTCGCGGCAGGTCTTCGAGCGCGCCCAAGAGGTATTCGATCGCGCGAACGTCGAGGTCGCGCTCGCGAAACGGGGCAGGATCGCGCCCGTCGAAGAGCTGCTGGACCCGCCGCACGCGCAGATCGATGCAGAGGCGCCCATCCTCCGTGCGGTAGCGTTCGCCTTTGGCCACCGAGCGAGGCTAAGGCGGAACCCAGCTCCGCCGATCCTGAAACGTCCGAAGGCGGCGCGGTCATCGAGCCCGGAACCCCGTGAGCACACCTTTGGACGACCCTTCCCCTTCGTAGAGGCGAAGGCGCGCTCTTCGGGAGGGTCGCACCACGCCTGGGCTCGAGGAGCGCTATCGCTCCTCGAGGCACGTCTACGGCAAGTGCCCTTTCGGGGAGAGCGGGACACGCCTTAGACTGCGGCATGGACAGCGTCCGGCCGATGCGAGCCACACCGCTCGTGGTTGCGCTTCTCGCCGCGGCGTGCGGCGCTCCTCGGGCGCCCGCCGCTCGACCCGTCGAGGACGAAGCCCGTGCGGCCGACGCGTCGGGCGCCTCGTTGGCCTCGCCCGACGCTGGGCTCGACGCGAGCCCGCCGCCCCCGCCGCCGAATCACGCAGAGGCCGGCTCGGCCGAAGACGCCGCCGTCAAGCCGCCCCCAGCTCAGCCCGCGGCCACAGCGCGCCTGCCGGGAGCGTGTCTGAAGCCCGAAGAGCATCTCCGACGAGCGCTCGGCCCCGCCGCCGCGCCGATCGAGCGCCCCGGCGTCGACCTGGACGGCGACGGCACGCCCGACCCCGTGTTCATGACCGGGGCGACCAACATCACGCGCACCGACTACCTCTACGTGCGACGCGGGGCCTGCGCCCATTTCGTCGGCGTGTTGACGACCGAGGCGGCCTGGTCACCGGGGAGCACCAAGACACGGGGCCTCCTCGACCTGGAGGGTGACCGCGCGTGCCGGGTCGACTGCTGCCGCGACACCGTGGCCTACACCTTCCGCTTCAACGGAGCGCGCTACGTCGAGGCGTCGCGCGCGCCGGTTCGCCGCACGTGCTCCTCGTTTTGACCGTGCGGCGCCACTTTCGGCCGAGCCCGTCGCCGGCGTACGCTCGTGGGGTGGTGACTCCTCCAGCCCAGCGACCCTCCGTGGGGAGTCGGAGTCCGAACGCCCCGGAGCGCCTCGACTCGGGCTGTGGCACCACGGGCTGTGGCACCCGGAGATGCGAGGCGCGCTCAGCCGTGGCCCTCCTCGCCGCGCTCGGCGCCGCGCTCGTCGCGTGTCCGGAGCCGGCGTACGCGCCGTCGCCGACGTCCGGGGCTGCCCCCTCGTCGGCGCTCCCCGCGTCGTCCGCGTCGGCCTCGTCTGCGTCGGCCTCGTCCGCGTCGGCGCTCACGAGCGCGCGAGCGCCCGCGTCTGCGTCCGCGTCTGCGTCCGCGCCCGCGCCTCTCCTGCCGCCTCCCCGCGACTACGTGCTGCACGACATCCCCGGCCGCGGCGCCTGCCGCACGGCCGCCGACTGCGTGCCCTCGGACTGCTGCGGGTCTCGCACGTGCGTCGCGAAGAAGGACGCCCCCAAGGGCTGCAACGACGGCGACTGCACCCAGGGTGGCCTCGAGGCGTGCACGTGCATGAAGGGCCGCTGCGGCGGGCGTATCCGCTTCCGCGAGAACTCGGTCCCGAACCCGGCGCCCTGACGGCGGGAGGCCACGCGCTCGCGACCGCTGGCGAGGCCGCTCGCGAGGCCGCGGAGGCCCAGCGCCGCGCCCCCGAGGCTGCGCGCCGGCACGATCGACGCGTGCGCGTGATCGCTTTTGGCACTCCAAGTGCACGATCGGGGCGAGTCACCTTCCCTGGGGGGGCGTGGAGCCCGTCATGCGTATAACCGTTGGTATTATTTCAGCTTTGGCCCTCGTGGCCGTCACGTTTGCCTGCTCGAGCGACCAAGACAAGGGAGCCAGCGTCGCCACCGCCCTCGCCAAGGCTCAGTGCGACGTCAAGCTCTTCCGGGCCGACTCGGACACCTGCCGGGCGAGCCACGACGCGTGCCGCGCCACGCGCGACCCCGCGGCGTGCCGCGACGCCTACGTCGCGTGCCTCCCGGCGTTCCCCGCGTCCAGCGCGGGAGGGCGCGGCGGCGGGGGCGGGGAAGGGCGCGGCGATCAAGGCCGCGG
>CAZHGG010000122.1:0-10368 GCA_964531755.1 uncultured Polyangiaceae bacterium | reverse complement strand
GCGCGGACGACGCGGGCGCCGACGCGGGCGCCGACGGCGGCGCCGCGAGCGCGGCCACGAGCGCCACGGGCCCAGGCGGGCCCGACGCGGGAGAGGCCGACGACGAGATCGACGAGGTCGAGGGGGAGCTCGACGGCGGCCCCGAGCTCGACGCGGCCCCTGCGTCGCGCGACGCCGGGGAGACGCGGGCCCCGGCGCGGCCCGAGCTCGTGGTGTTCCTGGGTCGATCGCCTGAGGGCCTCTACGGCCAGCTCTTCAAGCTCCTCGGCCTGCCGACCGCGCGCGTGACGGGGCGCGTGACCGGCGCCACGGGCCGGCCGGTGCTCTTCGGGGTCGACGACACGGGGCGCTCGCAGGTGCGCACGCCCGTGGACAAGGACGGGCGCTTCTCGGTCGAGGTGCCGCGCTCGGTCGACCAGTGGTTCGCGATCGACGGCACCGCGACGAGCGCCCCGCTCCGGTACCCACCCGGCACGGAGTGGCCGCTGGTGCTGGACCTCTCCCCGGGCGGCGAGCTCGCCGTGAAGGTCACCGATCCCGACGCGCGCGGCGCGCTGCCGGCGCGCGTGTGGGTGCACGGGATCGACGGCACGCTCGATCCGTCGTTCGGGCCGCATTTTCGCGCCTCGGGCGCCGGCCCGCTCGTCGACACGCTCACCGGCGAGGTCGTGACGCCGCTGCCCAAGGGGCGCTACCGGGTCGAGGCGACGCACGGCCTCGAGTGGACCGTCGACGCGCGGGTGGTGGAGGTGCGCAGCGGCAAGCGCGAGCGGCTCGAGCTGTCGCTCCGGCGCGTCGTCGCGACGCCCCACCTCGTCGCGTGCGATCTGCACGTACACGCGCGCCCGAGCTTCGACTCGCTCGTGTCGGTCGAGGACCGCGTGACCACCCTGGTGACCGCGGGCATCGAGTTCGCGGTGCCCACCGAGCACAACATCGCCGGCGACTACGAGCCCGCCATCGCGGCGCTCGGCGTAGGGCAGCGGTTCTCGAGCGTCACGGGTGTGGAGGTCACCACCTTCGGGCCTCGCTACGGGCATTTCGGGGTGTTCCCCTACCCCACCGACGTGCCGGTGCCTCCGTACCGGCAGGCGCGCGCGGGGCAGATGTTCGCCGCGGCCCGCAAGGGCGATCCGTCGCGGATCGTGCAGGTCAATCACCCGCGCCTGGGCAAGGGCATCGGCTATTTCAACATCGTCATGTACGACGCGAAGTCGGGAATCGTGCCTACGAAAATGCGCACCGACTTCGACACGATCGAAGTCTACAACGGCTACGAGATCCAGAAGAGCGCGCAGGTCGAGGCGGTGCTGAAGGACTGGCTCTCGCTCCTCGCGCACGGGCACAGGTACGCCGCCACCGGCAGCTCCGACTCGCACACCGTGCAGTACAACTGGGCGGGCTACCCGCGCACCTACGCCTACCTGGAGGAGGCGAGCGCCGGCGAGCCCGGACACCCCGTCGACGGCAAGTCGGTGGTGGCGGCGCTCAAGGCGGGGCGGTCGCTCGTCACGAGCGGCCCCATCGTGGAGCTCTCCGTCGCCGGGGCGCGTCCGGGCGAGGAGACCTCGACCCACGACTCCTCCGCGGTGGCGCACGTGCGCGTGCTCGCCGCGCCCTGGCTCGACGTCACGAGCGTCGAGCTCTACGTGGACGGCAAATCGACCATGACCCGCGCGATCCCGTCGCGACCCTCGAGGGTCGGCGCGGAGGAGGGCACGCTGGCCGAGGCCCAGGTGCGCGCCGTGCGCTTCGAGGGAGATCTCCCCGTGTCCCTGGGGCCTGGGCGCCATTTCCTGGTCGCCGTCGCGCGGGGCAAGCGCACCGCGGACGACGTGCTCCCGTTCATGCCGTATGCGCCCATGGGCTTCACGAACCCGGTGTGGGTGAGCGTAGGCCCTTGACCGGCCCCTAACCCCGCAGCGCGCGAAAACGGGCGCCCAGAAGCCCTGCGCGTTCGGTGGTACTTTGGTAGCCTTCGACGTTCCGACGACCATGAGCGCGCGCGCCCCATACGACCCCCCGCTGGGCACGCCCTTCGGGCGCTACCGCCTCCTGGAGCGCCTGGGGAAGGGCGGCATGGCCGAGGTCTTCAAGGCGAAGAGCTTCGGCGTCGAGGGCTTCGAGAAGATCGTCGTCATCAAGCGCATCCTCCCGGAGCTCGCGGAGAACCCGCTCTTCGTGGACATGTTCATCTACGAGGCGAAGCTCGCGGTGCGCCTCTCGCACGCGAACATCGTGCAGGTGTTCGACCTTGGCATCGCGAAGGCCGAGGGCGGGCCGGGCTCGTACTTCATGGCCATGGAGCTGGTGCACGGCTTCGACCTCGCGACGCTGCTCTCGCGCTGCCGGCGGCTCCAGCGCCCGCTGCCGCTGGAGGTGTGCGTGTACGTCGCCGCCGAGGTCGCCAAGGGGCTCGACCACGCGCACCGCCGTCGTGACGAGCAGAACCTCCCGCTCGGCATCGTGCACCGCGACGTCTCACCGCAGAACGTGCTGCTCAGCTTCGAGGGCGAGGTCAAGGTCACGGACTTCGGCATCGCGAAGGCGCGCGGCGCGCTCGAGCCCACCACCGTGGAGGACACGCGCGCGCGGAGGCTGCACGGGAAATTCGCCTACATGAGCCCCGAGCAGGCGATCGGCGAGGAGGTCGACGCGCGCAGCGATCTCTTCTCGCTCGGCAGCATGCTCTACGAGTGCATCACCGGGGTGAACCCGTTCAGCGGGCCGACCACGTTCGAGACCCTCCGACGCGTGCAGATGTGCGAGCACCCGCCGGTCGAGCTCTTGCGCACGGACATCCCGGCGGACCTCGCCGCGCTCGTGAAGCAGGCCATGGCCAAGGACGTGGGCGCGCGCTTCCAAGACGCGGGCCGCATGTACGAGGCGCTGCTCGCCTTCCTCTACCAGCAGGGCAAGCGCTTCGGCCCGCACGACCTCGCCGAGCTCCTCTCCGGGTTCCGCGAGCCGCGCGCCAAGGCCGACGAGCTCATCGAGCCGACGCTGGACACCGACCTCCCCGCGGCGGCCGTGACCCCCGCGCAGGGCTCCCCGTCGCTCGCCCCGCGCGTGGAGCCCGACTCGGGCTTCCTGGCCGCGGCGGCCGACCTCGGTGAGCGCCGCGAGGTGACGAGCCTCGTGCTGCTCTTCGGGGCCGACGACCCCGCCGCGCGCGACGAGGCCGCCCTCACGCTCGAGCGCTACGGCGGCACCGTGCTGCAGAGCGACGCCTCCCAGCTCGTGGCGATCTTTGGCCTCTCCGAGCCAGACGCGCGCGACACCGAGATCGCCACGCGGTGCGGGCTCGTGCTGCTCCGCGCCCACAGCGCGGCGCGCCCGAGCGCGGGGGTCAACACCGGGCGCATCCACGTCTCGCCGTCGGGCGAGCCCAGCCGCGACGACCGCCTCGAGGGGCTCGTCGCCGCCGCGCGCGACCTCGCCCGCTCCGGCGAAGGGCTCTTGGCGATCAGCCCCGCCGCGTACCGCTACGTGCGCGATCTCTTCGTGTTCGAGACGCTGAGCGACATGAGCGCCCCCGGCGTGCAGTCGACGACGCTCGTGGTGCGGGACGTGCGTGGGCTCGCGGAGGCCTTCGGACGGTTCGTGGGAAGGCGAGACGAGCTGCGGCAGATCGGCGAGGTGCTCGCGCTGTCGACGCGCAAGAAGCTCCGGCTCGTCACGATCCGCGGGGAGAACGGCATCGGCACCACGCGCCTGCTCGCGGAGATGGAGCGACGGCTGAAGAAGGGCGGCTACAACTTCGCGATGCACGTCGCCACGTGCCCGCCGCGCGGCGCGGGTTTCCCCCGCTCTGGAATTCAGTGCATGCTGCAGGTTCTCTGCGGCCTCCGCGAGGGCGCCACCGAGGCGCAGCTCGCGGAGGTGAAGCCGCGCCTCCGCGCGCTGGGGATGCAGGAGGACGAGATCGACGCCGTCCTCTCCGTGCTCGGCGCGAGCAGCCACAAGGCCAAGAGCGGGAGCGCGCAGGCCGCGCTCGCGGCGGGCTTCGCGCGTATGGTGGCAAGCCTCTCCGACGACCAGCCGCAGGTCCTCGCCTGGGACGGGGCGCAGGCGCTCGACACCGACAGCTTCGAGCTGCTCGAGGACGTGATCGGGCGGCTCCCGTCGGCGAGGGCGGTGCTCGTGCTGGCGGGGCGCTCGAGCTTCTCGCACCCGCTCGAGAAGCTGCCCTCCCACACCAGCATCGAGCTGAAAGACCTGTCGGCGGAGGACGTCGAGCACCTCATCGCGCTGCGCCTCAACGTGACGCAGGTGCCCCCACCGCTCGTCGCGTTCGTGCGCGAGCGCGCCGGCGGCCACCCGCTCTTCGTCGAGGAGGTGCTGAAGGGGCTCGTCGACGCGCGCGCGCTCACCGTCACCGATCGCTCCGTGAGCAGCATGCGGCTCGTCGGCCAAGACCTCGCGCTCCCGAAGACGCTCCGGGGCCTCGTGTCGAACCGCGTGAGCCGGCTCGGCGGCGCCGAGCGCGCCCTGCTCCAGGCGGCGGCGGTGGTCGGCGACGTGGTCGAGCTCCCCGTGCTCGCGGCGATGACCGGGGCGGCGATCCCGGCCCTCGCCAAGCTCACCGCGACCCTGAAGGCCGAGGCGTTCGTCGCCGACAGCGGCCCGGCGGCGCTGCGCTTCACCTCCCCGATCGTGCGCGAGATCGTCGTGGACGCGCTCACCCCGAAGGCCGCGACCGCCCTCCACGCGGCGGCGGCGGCGGCGCTCGAGCAGGTGTTCGCGCGCGACCTCGGCGCCTACGCGGTGCGCATCGCGACGCACCTCTACGAGGCCGGCGAGCGCGAGCGCGTCGCCTCCTACTTCGCCATGAGCGGCAAGCGCCGCCTCGCCGCGCGCCAGCTCGAGGCCGCCTCGAAGGACTACGCGCGGGCGATCGAGCTGTGCGACGTCGCGGCCCGCGAGCCCGCCGAGCTCACCGAGTGGCTCACCGACCTCGCCGACGCCGTGCGGCTCGTGCGGGCGGCGCCCGAGGCGTTCGAGATGACCGAGCGGGTCGTCGCGCGGGTCGACGCCGCGGGCACCCCGGGCGAGCGCGTCCGCGCGCGGATCGCGTCCGGCCGCATCCTCACCGCGCTGCACGCGTTCGACGCGGCGCGCGCCCAGCTCGCCGAGGCCGAGCGCGTCGCAGGCGGCGACGAGGGCATGACCAAGTCGGTCCTCACCACCTCGGCCGAGCTCGCGGCGCGGCAGGGCGATTTCAAGCGCTCCCACGCGCTCCTCGAGCGCCTCGAGACCATGACCTCGGGCGACAGCGCCGACCGACGCCGCGCCGACGAGCACCGCATCCTGCTGTTCCTCGCGGGCTCGCACGCGGCGCTCGGCAACCAGCAGGACGCGCGGCGCTACCTCTCCCGGGCCGAGCTGCTCCTCCCCGGGGACGCCTCGGCGGAGTGCGAGCGCCTGAAGGCGCTGGCACTCGTGGCGTATTTCGCAAGAGATTTCAGGGGTTCGGCCGCAGCGAGCGAGCGCGCCGTCGACGCCGCGCGCGAGCTCGGCCTCGGGTACGAGGTGGCGCTCAACCTGCACAACCTCGGCGACGCGCTCGTGCGCCTCGAGGACTACCCGCGCGCGTACGGCGCGTTCAAGCAGTCGCTCGCGCTCTGCGACGAGGCCACGTTCGACCGCCTCGCCAGCCACAACCGCATGTTCCTCGCCTTCCTCGACGCCGTGAACGACGACGGCGCGGGCCTCGTGCAGCTCCACCTCGGCATCAGCTACGCCGAGGCGCGCGACTTCACCTGGGACGTGCTCACCGGGCGCTGGCTCCTCGCCAAGCTGTTCCTCCGGAAGGACGACCTCAAGGCCGCGCGCGCCGAGTACGAGAAGCTCCGCGGCATGGCGAAGAGCGTGGGCAACCACCTGATCGAGGGCGACTGCGACGAGGCCCTGAGCCTCATCCCCCGAGCCTGAGGGTTTTCCCCGGAGGCGGCGTATACTGTCCCGCCGTGAGGATCACGCGCGCGCACCTCTTCGTGAGCTCCCTCGCGCTCGCGGCCCCCGCGCTGGCGGGCTGCGCCGGGCCGCGGCTCGCGCGCGACGGCACGCTGATCCTGCCGCAGGAGGGCGGCAGCGGCTCGGTGCTCACCGCGAACGGTGTAGAGTACAACGATCGCATCTCCAAGCCCACGCCGGTGGTCTCGCGCGATCCGAACGAGCCCTGGCGCGCGCCCATCGGCTTCATCCTCCCCCGCGACGGCCGCTTCGTCGAGACGAGCCGGCCCACGGTCCTCGCCACCACCGGGCTCGGCATCGTGCTCCGACCCAGCGACACGCGCGTGCCCTCGTGGGGCGGTGAGGTGCTCGTGCGGGTCGACGTGCTCGCGCCCGCCGCCGAGGGCAGCGCGCGCTGGGGCGAGAACGTGGTGCTCGTGATCGACGGCCGCGGCGCCGACACCCTGCGCCTCGCGGAGGCGGCCCTCGAGCAGCTCGCCGGCCGCGACCGCGTGAGCATCTGGGACACCGCCGGCCCGCGCCTCGTGCTGCCGTTCGTGCCCGCGAGCAACCGCTCGATGGCGCTCGCGGTCCTGGAGAAGCGGCTCACGGCGCGCGCGACGGGCGCCCCCGATCTCGCGGCGACCCTGGGCCGCGTGTCGGCCGCGATGCCGAAGGGCCCCGCCACCGCGCGCGTCTTGCTCCTCACGAGCGGCGCCTCCGATCCCTACGCGAAGCCCACCGCCGCCGCGCTCGAGGCCCTCGGTCGCACGAACCTCTCGGCGATCGGCACCACCGCCACCAGCGACTACGGGCGCCTCTCCGCGCTCACGGCGCTGAGCGGCGGCACGACCGGCGCCGCGGCCGACGTGGAGGCGCGCGTAGAGGCCGTGCGCGAGGCCATCCCAGTGTCGGGCGTCACGCTCTTCCGCGACGTGCGGCTCACGTTCGAGGGCACACCGGCGCCGTCGCACGTGCTCGAGGCGACGGGCGGCGACGTGCGGTGGCGGCTCGACGCGGGGGAGCTCGCGCTCGGCGACGTGCGCGCGGGGGAGGCGCGCACCGAGGTGCTCCGGGTGACGGTGCCCGTGTGGGTGCCGGGCGAGCGCTTCCACTTCACGGTCACCGCCACGTACACGCCGGCCGGGCCAGCCGGGCCCGGGCCCGGCAGCGGCCAACGGCGCGCGTTCGCCGCGAGGCTGCCCTGCGTGTACGACGATGACCTCGAGCGCATCGCGAAGTCGCGCAACGGAGATGTCATCGCGTACGCGTCCGCCATGGCGACCCTCAAGCGCCTCGACGCCGCCTTCGTGGGCGAGAGCGTCCAAGCGATCCCCGGGGGCCTGCGCGCCCTCGCGGAGCTCCACGCGCGCTCGATGACCTTCCTCGCGCGGGACATGAAGGACCCGGCGATCGCCGAGCAGGCCGATCTGCTCAGCGCCATCCTCGGCGCCACCCGGTAGCACCCTCCTCGCGCGGCCCCGCGCCGGGCTAGCGCGCGCCGCGGACCAACGCGCCGAGCGTCGCGTGGACGCGACCGTTGGTCGCGAGGACGCTGCCATCGCGGACGTCGACCGGCCCGCCACCGAGCGAGCTCACCGCGCCGCCCGCCGCGCGCACCAGCGCCGCGCCGCCCGCCAGGTCCCACGGGTTCAGGCGCTTCTCCCAGTAACCGTCGTAGGTGCCGTCGGCGACGAGGCACAGATCGAGCGCCGCCGAGCCGCACCGCCGCACGCCCCGGCACCGTCGCTTGACGGCGACGAAGGCCGCGAAATTGTTGTCGGAGTTGGTCGCGCGGTCGTAGGGGAAGCCGGTCGCGAAGAGGCCGTCCTCGAGCTCGGTCGTGGCGCTGACCCGGCACGGCGCGCCCGCGCGCTCCGCGGGCGCGAGCGGCTCACCGTCCGCCGCGGCGGCCCCCGCGAAGACGAGGCCGAGCGCGGGCGCGGCGACCACCCCCACCACGGGCACCTCGCCGTCGGCGCCGACCGGTACGACGAGGCCGATCGACACCGCGAAGAACGGGTGGCCGTGCACGAAGTTGGTGGTGCCGTCGAGCGGGTCGACGAAGAACGTGGGCCGGCCTCGGGGCGCGGCGCCGCCGTACTCCTCCCCCACCACGGCGAGGCCGGTGCGCTCGAGGCGCGCGAGCACGATGCGCTCCGCCTCGCGATCGAAGCGCGTGACGAGGTCGGTGCGGCGCGCCTTGGTCTCGACCTCGAGCGGCGCGCGAAACCCGGTGAGCAGGTGGGCGGACGCCTCGGCGGCGGCCTCCTTCGCGACCTCGAGCAGCTCGAGGAGCGCGGCGTTCGTGAGGAGCTCGGCCATGTCAGCCGCGCTCCCGGAGCGCCGCGAGGAGCTTCTGGTGGATGCCGCCGAAGGCGCCGTTGGAGAGCAGCGCCACGGTGTCGCCCGGGCCGGCGTCGCGCGCGAGCTGCGCGACGATGGCGTCGACGCTCTCGGCGCTCGTCGCGCGCTCGCCGATGTCCCGCGTGAGCCGGGTCACGTCGAGGCGCTCGGCCTCCGGCACGTTCGTGCGCCCGAGCGGCGCGAAGACGACGCGGTCGGCGCTCTCGAACGCGCGCGGGTACTCGGCCTGGTGGAGGGCGCGGCACGCCGTCGCGCTGCGCGGCTCGAACACCGCGAAGAGCTTGCCCGCGCGGTGCTTCTGCCGCAGCGCTCGGAGGGTCTCGAGCACGGCCGTGGGGTGGTGCGCGAAGTCGTCGTACACGCGCACGCCGGAGGCCTCTCCGACGAGGTCCTGGCGGCGCTTCACGCCCTCGAAGGTCGCGAGCCCGGCGCGGAGATCGGCGAACGCGATCCCGAAGCCCTCCGCGCAGGCCGCGATGACGGCGAGGGCGTTGCGCACGTTGTGCGCGCCCGGGCTCGTCATGGAGAAGCGGCCCGCCGACGAGCCGCCCACGAAGACGTCGAACGCCTGCACGCCGGCCTCGTCGATGGGGACCGGCGCCGCAAGCCACGCGGGCGGCTCGTGGTCTCCGTCGGCGCGCGCGACCGCGTCGCCCTCGAGGGCCACGTAGACGACGCGGCAGCGCGCCCGCGCCGCGACGGCGCGCACCTTCGGATCGCGCGCGTCGACCACGAGCAGGCCGCCCGTGGGGATGGCGCCCACGAGCCGCTCGAACTCGCGCACGTACGAGGCCTCGTCGGGGTAGATGTCGATGTGGTCGTGCTCGATGCTCGTGAGCACCACCACGTCGTCCTCGCTCGCACCAACATAGTCGAGGAATTTCGGCGCTTTATGCCAGTACACGGCGTCGTATTCGTCGCCCTCCACGACGAACGGCGCGCGCCCTCGCGGGGCCTGCGAGGTGCCGCCGAGGCGGTGCTTGACGCGCCCGATCTTCGCGCCCTTGCCGAAGTTCTTCGGCACGCCGCCGATGAAGAAGCCGGGCTCTGCGCCGGCCCGCTCGAGCAGCCACGCGGCCATCGACGACGTCGTGGTCTTGCCGTGCGTCCCGCAGACCACGAGGGCGCGGCGCCCCTCGAGGAAGTGCGCGCGGAGCGCCCCCGACATGCTGCTCCGGGCGAGGCCGCGCGCCTCCGCCGCCTGGGCCTCGGGGTTGGTCGCGCGGATGGCGTTGCCCACGACGACGAGGTCGAGCTCGCCGTCGACGTGCGCGGCGTCGTACCCGCGGAGGCAGCGCACCCCCGCGGCCTCGAGCGCGGGCCCGATGGGCGGATCGAACGCGAGATCCGACCCGCTCACCTCGTGCCCGGCCTCGACGAAGAGCGCCGCGAGCGCGCCCATCCCCGTGCCCGAGACCCCGACGAAATGGACGCGCACGGGGTCAGGCTTTCCGGAAGGTGAACGCGTCGTCGACCACGTCGACGTGCACGACCGACCCGGGCGCGTAGCCCCCCGCCAGGATCTCCTCGGCGAGGGGGTCTTGGACGTTCTTCAGGATGGCGCGCTTCAGCGGCCGCGCCCCGAACGCGGGCTCGTAGCCAAGGTCGACGAGGCGGGTCTTGGCGCCGTCGGAGAGCTCGAGGCGCAGCTCGCGGTCGACGAGCAGCTTCTCGAGGCGCTTCAGCTGGATGCCGACGATCCCGGAGAGATCGACCTTGGAGAGCGGGCGGAAGATCACCACGTCGTCGATGCGGTTCAAGAACTCGGGCCGGAGGAAGTTGCGGAGCTCCTCGCGGAGGACGTCGCGCAGCGCCTCGCGGCCGTCGGCCGACTCGAAGAGCTTCGCGTCGGTCTCGAGGATGCGCTGCGACCCGATGTTGCTCGTCATGATGACGACGGTGTTCGAGAAGTCGGCGGTGCGCCCGCGCCCGTCGGTGAGGCGCCCGTCGTCGAGCACCTGGAGCAGCAGGTTGAAGACGTCGGCGTGGGCCTTCTCGACCTCGTCGAAGAGGAGCACGCTGTAGGGCCGGCGGCGCACGGCCTCG
>CAZHGG010000121.1:0-10380 GCA_964531755.1 uncultured Polyangiaceae bacterium | reverse complement strand
GCGACGCGGCCGCGGACGGCGGCGCCGACGCGGCGGACGCCGGCTTCGCGCTCGTCGCGGTCCCGCAGCCGCCCGCGCCCACGTTCCCGGCGACGATCGGGACGCTGTCGATCGGCCTGCGAACGGCGACCACCGCCAGCGCCGAGACCGACGACCCGATGGAGGTCTGCCTGAGCGCGACGCGCTGCTTTCCGCTGAACCTCCGCGACGTCGACGACTTCCGGAACGGCGGCGCGGACGTGTACCAGTTCGAAGGCGTGAACATGCCCCGGGCCGAGGTCGATCGCGTGGTGCTGCGCACGCTCTCGCCCGCCACGACCGACAACGATCGCTTCACCCCCGCGTGCCTCGACCTGCGCTTCGACGGCGAGCCGGTCTACTGCAACGACGCGATCGGCGTGCACATCGGCACCGGCACGAGCGCCGGGGAGGTGGCGTCGTGGCGCGATCCCGCCGGCCTCAAGAACGCCTGCGTCACCTGCCAGCCGAGCAAGCTGCCGGGCGGGCCCATGCTCGGCGCGCCGGGCCCGGACACGGTGCGCGCCTGGGTGCGCACGGACGCGACTCGCCCCGTGGGCCTCTTCCTCTCCGAGAAGCCCGACGGCGCCGGCGCCGTGCCCGTCGCGTGGGCCTACCCGCGGCCGGAGCGGGACTTCGCGGCCGTGCTCACCTCCCCGCGCCTCGAGGAGAACCACCCGTACTTCTACCGAGTGAGCGTCGACGGCGACGCCTCGCAGCCCTTCCGCCCGGTGCGCACCGCGCCCTCGGACGCCACGAAGGTGAGGGTGGGCTTCGGGTCGTGCTCGCGCGACGCGGCGCAGCCGATCTTCGGCCCGATGAAGGGCGCGAACCTCGACCTGTTCGTCTTCCTCGGCGACACCCACTACGGCAACTCGCCCTACCTCGAGGCGCACCGCTTCGAGTACCGCGCGCTCGGCGCCATGGCGGCGCGACGTGAGCTGCTCGCCGGCGTGCCCGCGCTCGCCACCTGGGACGATCACGACTTCGTCGCCAACAACTCCGACGGCGCGTGCGGCGGCCGCGAGGACGCCCTCCGCGGGTTCACCGAGGCGTGGCCCAACCCGTCGTTCGGGACACCGACGACCCCGGGCGCCTTCACGCGCGCGCGCCTCGGCCCGGTCGACGTCATCCTCGCGGACTGCCGCTACTACCGCCCGCGCGTGGACGATCCCGGGCGGAGCTGCACCCTCGACGGCGCGCCCGTCTCGACGGACTTCGCGAACGGCCCGCTCGGCGCCGCGCAGTGGAGCTGGCTCGTGGACGCGATCGCCACGTCGACCGCCACGTTCAAGCTCGTGGGCTGCGGCAGCCTCTTCACGTCGAGCGGGATCGACTCGTGGGGGAGCTTCCCGGAGGCCCGCGCTCGGCTCTTCGCGGAGCTCGCCACGAGGAACGTCCCCGGCGTCGTGCTCGTCAGCGGCGACATCCACCACAGCGAGGTCCGCGTCATGCCGCGCGCCGCGGGCTACGACATGATCGAGCTCGTGTCCTCTCCGCTCGCGCAGTACCCGAAGGCTACCAACCCGACCCGCGCGGTCTGCGCCGGCACGGACCCGCGCCGACGCTTCTGCTACGAGTGGGACTCGTTCATCGCGGTGGAGGCCGACCCCACGCTCCCCGATCCGACCCTCACGGCGACGGTGCACGACGAGCTGGGCGCCGCCGTGTTCACCTACCCGATCCCGAGCTCACGCCTGCGGTGACAGCCGGATCGGCGCGCCTGGGCGCGGGCGACCCGCGCCCAGAGACATAAAAGTAAACTTGACCTTTTATTAGGTCCAACATACCTTAGAACCATGGGCCTCGCCTCTACCGCCGCCGACACTCTCCGTATCCTCGCCGAGGGCGCGTACGTCGCGCCGTCGGGCGCTCGCGTGGCGCTCGCGGCCCGCGTCGACCGCGCCGTCGCGGGCACCGTGCTCTACCGCCCTGCCGACTTCGACCGCGCGCCGCTCGCGCTCGACGGCGGCGCGCGCGAAGGCGAGGGCGAGGCGGCCGTCGAGATCACCCCCGAGACCACCGCGCAGGCGGGGGCGCGGCTCGTCGTCGACGAGGGCGTGCCGCGGGTGCTCGCGCTGAACTTCGCCTCGGCCAAGAACCCCGGCGGCGGCTTCCTCGGCGGCGCCAAGGCGCAGGAGGAGGACCTCGCGCGATGCTCCGCGCTCTACACCTGCCAGCTCACGCAGCGCGCGTACTACGACGCCAACCGCGCGTGCGAGTCGATGCTCTACACCGACCACATGATCTACGCGCCCGACGTGCCGTTCTTCCGCGACGACCGGCTGCGCCTGCTCGAGGCGCCGTTCGAGCTGTCCGTGCTCACGGCCCCCGCGCCGAACGCGGGCGAGCACCTGCGCCGCCACCCGGAGGACGCAGCCGCGCTCACGGCCACGCTGGACGCGCGCGCCGCGAAGGTGCTTGCCGTCGCGCGGGCCCACGGGCACCGCGCGCTCGTGCTGGGCGCGTGGGGATGCGGCGTGTTTCGCAACGAGCCGAGCGTGGTCGCCGAGGTATTCGCGAGGCACCTCGCCGGCCCGTTCGCGGGCGCCTTCGACCGGGTCGTCTTCGCGATCTACGACCGCAAGGCGGGCACCCCCACCCTCCAGGCCTTCCGCGCGCGCTTCGACCCCCGCGCCCCACGCTGAAGCGCTCGTCGCCTCACGGCGCGTCGTCGCGCGGGCGTTGCGCGCGACCGCAGCGACGGGCCCTCATCCCGCGCTCCCCGCGACCACGTCGTCGAGCGCGGCGGCGATCGCGTCCTGGAACTTGCCCGTGATCACCTGCCCCCAGGTCCGCGCGGAGGTCCACGTGGAGGCGCCCGCTTGAACGGCGAAGAGGCTCTGGACGAGGACGCCCTGCGTGTTGAAGCTGGCGACGAGGTCCTCCAGCAGCGCGCGCGGCGGCGCGGCACCCTCCACCTCGAACACGAGCTGAAGGCCGAGCTGGCTCCACCACGAAGAGCCGAAGACCCGACCCGACTCGCGCTGCAGCTCGAGCACGCGCGCTCGGAGGCCCGGCTCGTCGGCGGAGTTCAGACTGGCGAGGAACACCGCGCGGTTCGTGTTCCAGGTCTTGCGGTGATATCCGCGCACGACGCCGAGCGCGGTCGACGCCTGGTCGGGCGCGACGATCGCGAACCCGTGCGGCGACAGCCGAAGGTCGAGCGCGTTCGCGAGCGTGGGGGACCCCTCTCGGTACACTCCGTCACCGTCCTTGGCGCCGCGCCTCACCGCGCGGGGGCCCGCTTCAGGTGTGCCCGAGTCACCTGCCCGAGTCGCCCGCGCCGCCGTCCCCGCTCGCGCACCCCGTGTAGTCGCTCGACTCCGCCTTGCACGCCGAGAGCGCGCTGGCGTACGACGCGCTGTTGGTCTTGCCGTCGCCGCCGCACGTGACCTTCTTGTTCACGCACTCCAAGAAGAGGCCGTAGAGGCCGCCGCAGGAGCTCGCGAGCGCGTCCTCGCAGATCTCCTTCGGGGCGGCGCCCACGGCGGGATCTTGCGGACACACGCCTCGCCCGCAGTCGACGGAGGTCGTGGGCGGGGCGGTCGCGGCGTCGGCGCCGGCGTCCGCCCCGGTGGCGGGCGTGCTGCTCGAGCAGGCGGCGAAGCCCGCCAGGAGGCACACGAGTCCAAAGCTCGTCAGGGGCGCTCGCGTCATGGTCGTCTCTCCTCGCGTGCCACCGTACGCCCAACGGAACGGCCGCAGGGTGAACTTCGTGTCATCACGCGCGCTCACGGCGGGACACCGACCTCCGACGCCGCTGGAGCCCGACGCCCACCAGCGCCACGAGCGCGCCCGCCCACACCTCGTTCGGGAGTGCGGTCCCGGCGGTCGAGCAGCTCGCGTCGGAGCGCCCGATCGCTATCGAGCGGGGCTCGTTTCCCTGAAACTCGCAATCGACCCAGACAGGGCACGACGGCTCGCCCTCCTCACCGAGCGCCTGGCGCTCCTTGGGGACGAAGCCCTGCTCCGCCGCGAAGAGCACGAGGTCCTCGGCGAGCGCGTTGTTCGCGAGGTCGGCGCGTAAGCGGGTGACGCGTGAGGTCCCGCTCCCGCGGTCGTCGTAGAGGCGCCCGAGGTCCTCGAGGCGCATCTGCGCTTCCGTCTTCTGCCCGCTCGCTACATAGCCGTCCGCGAGCGCCGTCGGAGTTGGCCCCATGGCCGCCGCGGGGCGCGGAAAAGTGCCGTTCTGGAGGCTCACCGACGCCTCGAGCTCCCAGCCGCGCCCCCCGTGCGCCGCGCTCTTCTGCTGGCGAACCTCCTTGAAGTTGGAGTCGCTGGTGGCCCACCGCCAGACGAGGTCCTCGTTGTTCACCTGGAACCAGGGAAAGTTCTGCGGCTGGTAGCGCCCCTCGGCCACCACCCAGAGGGTGATGCCCACGTTGGCGCCCGCGCCAACGGCCACCATGCGCAGCGGCAGCACGACGGCCGGGCCGGGGCTGGTGACGCGAATAGGCCGCATCGCCCTCACGGACACGCCGGGTCGCAGCTTGAGCGCGAGGAAGTTGAAGTGCTCGGCGACGTATCGTTTGACGACCTCGCGGGCGCTGGCTGGGAGCGAATAGCCATTGTCTGTGAGCCACTTCGAGAGCGCCTCGGGATCCTCGCTCTGGAGCTGGACCGTGGCATACGGGCCCACGACCTCCTGCCGCGTGACGGTCACGGGTGCTTCGGCGCCGGCGTCGCCGCTCGCCGAGGTGGTGCTGGTCGTCGTGGCGCACCCGAAGCCGCTGGAGCCGCCGCAGTCGCTCGGTGGCGCCGGACACCCCTTCGGAGGTGCCCTCACCGACACCTGGGTGACGGCGTCGAGGCCGGCGAAGAGCCCATCGGAGCTCAGGCCGACCTCGACGTCACTGTGGATCGGGAGCACCCACGCGAACTCGCCAGGTGAGCCCGTGAAGCGCAGCTGATCGTAGAGCGTGGTCGACTCGCGGCCCACCGCCAGCACCATGCGGTGATCGGTGACCACGCCGACGACGCGTTGATCCGGCTCGGGCGGCGTGAAGCAGCCGCCACACGCGGAGGCGTCGCGCGCGAGGCTCGCGAGCGCCGACAGCGAGGCGAATCCAGCCAAGAGGAGGAGACGCGGAGCGGAGAGACGGGCCATGGTCTGCCGGGAGCAACACTCGGGCCAGCGCCCGAGACGCGACCCTCGGCCGGTTTTCAGCCCGGGGCGCCCCGAGCGTGCCTATTTGCACGCGCGGCCGTGCGTGTCTTGGTCGCGGGTCTCCGCTGGCTCGGCGCGCGCGTGGCTCGGCCGGCGCCGCCGGCCCCTCTCCTTCGCGCTCCCGAGAAAGCGAGAGACGGGCTCAGTGGCTCTGCCACTCGACCCAGACGCGCTCGAACCGACCGGCGGCCAGGTCGTCCTCGCGGATCATGAACGCGAGCACCCCATTGTCGCCGAAGCACACGTCTCGCGAGAGATCCGAGTCGACCTGCAAGAGGAGGCGCCAGCGGGCCGCGGCGCGGTGATGTTCGAGGGTGCTCCACCGCTCGAAAGGGACACGCGCCGCGTTCCCCTCGGTGCAGCCGTAGACGTCGGCCTGGAGCGGGTCGGCGTAGCCCAAGAGCCGGTGCACGGGGCGCGCGTCCTCGTCACGAACGCCGGTCTGCCCGTAGGCCGCGGCGAAGTCCCCGAACACCTCGAGCGCGCGACTCCACGGGTCTCCTTCGCCCTGCCCCGCGTCTGCGAGGAGGAGCGCGTAGAACGGCGACTCGAGCGGCGGCAGCTCTTCGGTCTGGAGCTCGAAGGCGATCGGCATGCGCGGGAGCGTCACGAGATCGGCGTGCGCGGGCGGGGCGGCAGGCTCGAGCGCGGCGCCCTCCTCGAAGTGGAAGACCCGACCCGCGTTGCCGGTGTGAGCGCCGTCGGGGGACGGCTCGTGGCCGTGGAAGAAGGAGAGGAGCCCGCGCTCGGGCAGCACCTCGGCGCCGGGCAAGCCTGTCGCGCGCACCTCGGCCAGCTCGAGCTGCGCCACGAACACCAGCGGCTCGCCGGTCGAGCTCCTCGGCCACGCGAAGTCCCGCGGGGCGTCGGGCGCGCCGCCGAGTCGGCTCTTCAGCCGCGAGCGCTTCCTCGGCGCGAGCCGCACGGAGGGGACGCAGAGCCGCACCAGCGCGTCCGCGTAGACCTCGAGGCCCTCCTCTTCGGCGCGCTCGCGGAAGTGCGCCCACTCGGCCTCTTTCTCCTCTGACGCCATGCTCTTCGCCTCCTCGATCCGCCTGATGGCGTCCACCGCGCCGAAGCGCGGCCCGTCCTCGGGGTCCGTCGTGAGGTGCCGGAGCGCCGGCAGGGTGGGCGCGGCGGCGGCGCCGAGGCGGCCGAGCGCGAAGGTCGCCCAATACCGCACGAACGGGCTCGGATCGGCCAGGCAGTGCGCGAGGTCCTCGAGCGCCCCCGCGGCCTCGGCGCCGAGCTTCCCGAGCGCCTCGAGCGCCTTATGGCGGACCCTCTCGACGGGGTCGGTCCGCGCCGCCTCGGCGAGCGGCTCGGCGACGAGCTCCGGTTCACGATCGCCGAGGAGCGCCGCCGCGTACTCCCGCAGCTCGGGGTCGTCCGCGCGGAGCGACTCGATCCACCCCGCCGTGCTGTCCTCGTCGTCGTCCTCGCTCGCCGCCTCCGCGATCTCGACGCCGCGCGCGCCCACGGTGATCGTCGCCAGGAGCGCGTCGTCTTCACCGACGGCGCGGAGCACGCCGCTCACGGCGATCGCGCGCGGCGCGAACGCGGACGCGATCGCCTGCTCGATCGCCCGGACCCCGGCGCGCCAATCGAAGGTGTCCGAGACCTCGAGCGCGCGCCCGAGGGGCGTGAGGCCGAGCCGACCGGCCCGCGCGCTCGAGAGGCCCGCGAGCGCCTCGCGCAGCGCGGCGACCTCGGGCTCCTCCGGAAAAGGGTGGAGCGCCAAGGTCCCCTCGAGTCGCGTCTCGTAGCCCACGGCGGCGAGCATACGCGAGGTCGCGCGGCCGTCGAGCCCGCGGGCGCTAGAGCCAGCGCTTCACCCGGAACCACCCCAGCATCGCGAGGGGGATGGTCAGGCAGAGCCCGATCATCACCGTCATGGCTCCGCGCGAGTGGTTCCACCCGCTCGCGAAGGGCAGATCGTCGAAGTTCTGACCGAAGAACCCCACCACGAAGCTGAGCGGCAGGAACACCGCGCTCATGAGGGTGAGGTATTTCATGACCTCGTTCGTCCGGTTCGACACCGCGGACAGGTACGCGTCGGTGCCGTTCTTCAAGAGCTCGCGGTTCGCGTCGATCGCCTCGACGATGCGGACGAGGTGGTCGTACATGTCACGGAAATACGCGCTGTTGCGCTCGGAGATCGCGCCGTCGTTCTCGTCGCCCAGCTTCGCGAGCGCGGTGGCCACCTCGCGCTGCGGCGCGAGCGCGCTGCGCATCGTGGCGAGCTCCTTCTTCAGCGCGAAGATCCGCGCGAGGTGCTCGCGCTTCGGCTCGTGGAGCACCTCCTCGGTGAGGCTCTCGAGCTCCTCGGTGATCTTGTCGATCAGCGGGAAGGTGGCGTCCACCAAGGCATCCGCGACGAGGTGGTAGAGGAAATCGGCGCCGCGGCGGGCGAGCGCGGGCTTCTGCACCACGCGCCTCCAGGCGGCCTCGAGCTCCGGCATCGGCGTCTGGTGCACGGTAACGAGGAAGCCCGCGCCGAGGAACGCGTGGAGCTCGAGCGCCTCGAGCTCCAGCGCGCGCGCGGCGCCGAAGCAGAACCCGTGCGTCACCACGAAGAGGACGTCGCCGTACTCCTCCAGCTTCGGCCGCTGGTCGAGGTGCGAGCAGTCCTCGATCGCGAGGGGGTGAAAATCGAACCGTGAGCGCAGGAGCTCGAGGCTCTCCGCGTCCTGGTCTTCGAGGTCGATCCACCGCGTGACGCCCGCGGGCGGCGGACGGACGGCATCGTAGATGTCCCCGGGCTCGGTGTAGGCCACGCGCTCCCCGAGCTCGGTGAAGTCTTGGACCCGAAACATTCCGCGAACCTAGCAGGCCGTCTCAGCCGCCCTCAACTGACACGCCCGTCGGGACGGCGGATCCTGCCTCGGCCGCGCCTACTCCTCGGCGGCGCCCGGCGGGGTCACCTCGGGGCGCGCCTCACCGCGGGGGGTCTCGCCGGGGATCTGGTAGGGCTCGCCCCGCAGGCGCTTCAGCGTGGTGGCCGCGCGCCACGCGAGGTAAGCCCGGTTGAAGGACACCACCTGCGAGGGCTCGAAGTACGGGTTCTGGATGCCCCCGAGCTCGGAGAGCAGGAGGACAAGCTCCGCCACGCTCACCGGGCACCCCTCGAGGCGCACCCACCCGCGGCGGCGCGCCTCCAGGATCTTCAGCGAGGTCGTGGCCATCTTCGCGTACATGTCTTGGTGGACGGCGTCGTAGGGGTCCTTCGTGTCGCGGGTCTTGTATTTGCTGGACACCTGAACGAACTCGCGGTCGAGCATGCCCTCCCACGACACGCAGTCGCCGATGAAGACCACCTTCTCGCCATACCCGATGTCGAGCGGTCCCTTGTAGCCGCCAAAGACGATGTGGAGCTTCGGCAGCTTCTGGTCGCAGTCCTTGTCGTACAGGCGGAGGACCTCGATGACCTCTTCCATGACCCCCGGGCAGCCGCCCCAGCAATAGCCATCTTCGGGGTTCTCGGGCGGCGGGCCCGCGTAGGCGGTGATGTTCGTGCCCTCGAAGTACTTCTCGACCCGCACGAGGCCCACCTCGAAGCCCTTGGCGCGCGCCTGAGCCTCGGACAGCGTGACGTCGCCGCTCAAGGCGATGTCGGCGAGGTCGAGCGAGCCGAACCCGCGCTCGGCCGCGAGGGCGATGTGCTCCACCGTGGCGGGATCGAGCCCGATGATGTGGCAGCCGACCGCGTCGATGGCCACCTGGTTGTTGCCGATGAGGATGAGGTTCATGGCCCGCGGGATCGGCGTCAGCATGCGCCCCTCGCCCGCGATGATGCAGTCGATGGCGATGAGCTGCGGCTGCACGATGTACTGGAGATCGGCCACCTTGCGGTTCAGCGCGTGGTCGTGGTCGATGAGCCTGTGCCTGTCGTCTTGAATGCCGATGTAGTTCTTCATCGAGAACGTCACGGTGGTCCACGGGTGGCTCTTGAACTTGGGGCAGTTCACGAAGAAGTCGGCCGTGGCCACCGGCTCGGGCGTGAAGAGGTAGTCGCGCAGGCGGCCCTCGTGCGTGAGCGGCACCTCCACCTGCGGCACCTCCTCGAAGCAGTAGTGCCTCGCGCCCGTGCGCTCGAACATGGGGAAATACCCGGCGTGCTCGAAGGTGAAGCGGGTGGGGACGGTGATGCCCGAGCGCTCGCCCACGGCGAGCTCGCTCATGCCCGCGTCGCGATCTTTGAGGGCCATGAGCACGCCCTCGACGAACTCGCTGCGCGTGTGGGCGTGCTCGAAGAGCGGGCCGCTCGCGACGACGTTGGGCTTCAGCAGGGTGCGACCGCGCGGCGCGAGGTCGAGCTCCTCCATGCCCTCGCGCACGATCGCCCGGATCTTCTCGGGATCGTAGCTGTCGCAGTGTCGGAGGATGACCTTGGCGCGGAGCGTGGGGTGCATCGCTCGATTGTGGGGGCGAACGCGCGCACCGAGCAAGGGCCATCGGGCGCGCGGCGAATCACGGCGCGACGCGAGGCGGCGCCTCGCCGTCCGGGTCGCGCGCGAAGAGGCCAATCTCGCGGAGCGCGACGCCTCCCCCGGCCGCGAAGACGTCGGCGTGGTGACCGCTCGGCACGGTGACGAGTCGCGCTCCGCGGGCCGCGCCGGCGACCGCGTACCCCATGTCGAACGGGACGAGGTCGTCCTCGGCGCCGTGGATGACGAGCACGCGGCCGCGGAACGACGGCGCCTTCGCGAGCGTGTCGAAGCGCTCGGCGAGGATGAGCCGCGCCGGCAGGAGCGGCGCGAGGCGGCTCGCCATGTCGGTGATCGACGTGAACGGGGCGACGAGGACGAAGCGATCCCCTCGGCCTCGGGCGGCGAGCTCCGCTGCGATCGCCGAGCCGAGCGAGTAGCCCACCACGACGAGGGGCGCCCGCGCCTCGGGTCCTCCGCGCCCGCCGCGCTCGCGTTCGAGCGCGAGGAGCAGGCGCTCGGCGTCGGCGTAGAGGCCAGCCTCGGTGGGCGCCGCGCCGGCCGCGCGGCCGTAGCCTCGGTACTCCATCGCGACGAAGCCGAGCCCCTCGGACGCGTAGCGCAGGCCGAGCGGGAGCAGATCGTCGGCGAGCTCGCCGTTGCCGTGGAACCACACGAGCGTGGGGCTCCCCGCGGCGCCCCGTAGGCGGAGCGCGCGCACCGCGGGCCCGCCGGCCTCGCCGGGCAGCGTGAGCTCCTCGCAGC
>CAZHGG010000120.1:0-10523 GCA_964531755.1 uncultured Polyangiaceae bacterium | reverse complement strand
GTGGGGAGCCACTCGGCCTTCCGCGCCTCGAACTCGTCCTTCGACAGCACCTTCCCGGTGGGATCGCAGCACACGTCGGCGGCGAGCCCCACGTGGCGGAAGAAGCGCCGGTGGGGGAGCTTGAGCTCGAAGGGCACGCCGGCCGCCGCGATCGTGCGGTTCCACTTGTCGACGCCGCGTTGGCAGTCCTCCACGTACTCGTCGCGGAGCACCTCGTTCATCGCGTTGCGAAGGGGGATGTTCTCGCGAGCGAGCTTGCCGTCGCGCACGACCTCCATGTCGTAGAACGCGTCGAGGGCGACGTGGTCCTCGTAGCGCTCCTCCTTCGCGCGACCCTTGAGGCCCGCCGCGAAGAAGCTCGCGGCGTTCGACGAGACCTCGCCGCCGAAGAGATCGAGCGACAGCGCGTACCACAAATTCAGGTAGCGCTGGATGAGCGGCAGATCGAGGAGGCCCTGCTTGCGCACGTCGTCCGGATGCTCGAGGCCGAGCTCCTTCATCTGCGTGGCCGTGCGCTCCACGATGCGGAGCACGCCGGTCTCGCCGACGAACATGTGGTGCGCCTCCTCCGTGAGCATGAAGCGCGTCGTGCGCGAGAGCGGATCGAACGACGACTCCGAGAGCGCGAGCAGCTGGTACTTGCCGTCGCGGTCGGTGAAGAAGGTGAACATGAAGAACGAGAGCCAGTCGCTGCAGGGCTCGTTGAACGCGCCGAGGATGCGGGGCTTGTCGGGATCGCCCGAGCGGCGCTCGAGCAGGGCGTCGGCCTCCTCGCGCCCGTCTCGGCCGAAGTACGACTGGAGCAGGTAGACCATCGCCCAGAGGTGGCGGCCCTCCTCCACGTTCACCTGGAACAGGTTACGGAGATCATACACGGAAGGGCACGACTGCCCGAGCAGGCGCTGCTGCTCGACGCTCGCCGGCTCGGTGTCGCCCTGGGTCACGATGAGGCGCCGGAGCGCGTTGCGGTGCTCGCCGGGCACCTGCTGCCACACGGGCTGCCCCATGTTGTCGCCGAAGCCGATGCGGCGATCGGGGACGGGATCGGCGAGGAAGATGCCCCAGCGGTACTCCGGCATCTTCACGTAGTCGAAGTGCGCCCACCCGTCGGACGTGACCGAGATGGCCGTGCGCAGGAAGACGTCGTCCTGCTGGAACCCCGCCGGGCCCATGTCGGTCCACCACGAGATGAAGTTCGGCTGCCACGCCTCGAGGGCGCGCTGCAGGCGCTTGTCGTCGCCGAGGTGGACGTTGTTCGGGATGCGCTCGTTGTTGACGTTCGACATGGGCGAGCCTCAGGTCCTGTGAAAGTTGAACTCGGGCCGCTCGGGGCGTCCGTAGAGGGTGAGCGCGCCCTTCTCGCCGACGGCGTTGGGGCGCTGGAAGATCCAGTTCTGCCAGGCCGAGAGGCGCGCGAAGATCTTGGTCTCGAGCGTCTCGGGGCCGCCGAAGCGGAGGTTCTGTTCCATGCCCGTCATCGCGTCAGGCGACATCGCGGCGCGCTCCTCGAAGGCGATGCGCAGCTCGTCGTCCCAGTCGAGGTCGTCGGGCGCGAAGGTGACGAGGCCGGCCTCGAGCGCGTCGCTCGTCGCGAGCGGCGCCGTGGTCTCGAGCAGCCGCGGCACGGCGTCCGGCGCCCCGAGGAAGCGCGACTCGAGCCGCGAGAGGCCGTTGCCCATGGGGAAGAGGCCGCCCTGAGCACGTGTCACCTGCATGAACACGCCGTCCTCGTCTTTCATGAACACGCGATCGGACGCGAGCGCGAGCTCGAGGAGCACGCCGGCGAAGCACGAGCCAGGCCCCGCGACGCAGAAGAGGCTCTTCGCGGTCATGTCGAGGCGCTTGAGCGCGCGCTTGACGAGCAGGCGCACCTCGTTCACGAGGCCGTCGCTCCCGTGATCGAACAAGATGCGCTCGGCCGCCACGACGGCCTCCGCCGAGCCCTCGGTCTTCACGGCCACGACGCCGATCTCCGGCTCGTTGAAGCGGAGGTCGAGCAGGGCGTCGTCGAGCTCGCGGAACGCCCGCACGAGCCACGCCGCGTCGCCCTTCGCGGCGAGCTCGGCGGGCGTCGTCGGCTCGCCCGCGCGGGGCGCCCGGACGGTGAGCTCGGCGGTGCGCGCGGCGCGATCGAGCGCCACGGTGACGTACGTGTACTCGGTGCGGTCGGCCTCGCGCGTGGGCGCGAGCGGACCGAGCTTCATCGGCTGCGCCGGGCGCCGCGTCGACCGCGCGACGAGCGCCTTCACGCGCCGCGCGACCGCCTCCTCGAACTTCGCGCGCGACGGGGCCTCGTCCACGAGGCCCCACTGCACGGCGCGCTTGCCGCGCACGCCCTCGGCCACGGTGGAGAACGCGTCGGCCAGATCGCGCCGGATCTTGCGCTTGTCGGTGAGGCGCGTGAGGCCGCCGGTGCCCGGCAGCACGGCCAGGAGCGGCGCCTCGGGGTAGCTCACGGCGGACGAGCCGTCCTCGACGAGCACGATCTCGTCGCACGCGATGGCGAGCTCGTAGCCGCCGCCCGACGCGGTGCCGTTCAGCGCGGCGAGCGTGGGCACGCCGCCCTCGGCCGACAGCTCCTCGAGCCCGAGGCGCGTCTCGTTGGTGTACTTGCAGAAGTTCACCTTGAACGCGTGCGTCGAGCTGCCGAGCATGTAGATGTTCGCGCCCGAGCAGAAGATGCGGTCCTTCGCGCTCGTGAACACGACGGCCCGCACCTCGGGGTGCTCGAAGCGGACCCGGTTCACCGCGTCGGCGAGCTCGATGTCGACGCCGAGGTCGTACGAGTTGAGCTTGAGGGGGTAGCCCGGGCGGAGGCCGCCCTCTTCCTTGATGTCGAGCGCGATCTGCGCGACGGCGCCGCCGTACTCGGCGGGGAAGGAGAGCACCACGTGGCGGTAGCTGTCGGGGTGGGTCTCGAAACGAACGGGCGGGTGCGTTGCAGCGTCGTGCGCCATGGAGAGGGTCTTCGCACACGCCCCAGGGCCGAGCAAGCGGTATACTGCATAAAGTCAACGACGCACGCACTATAATGCGCACACTGCGCGAGCCCGCGCGGGCGCTACGCGCGGCGGCGGCCGAGCTTGCCGTTCGCGGCGAACCAGTCGAGGGCGTCGCGGAGGGACGCGGCGACCGGGCGCGGCGCGAACCCGAGCTCGCGGCGCGCCTTGCTCGAGTCGACCTCGAGCTCCGCGGTGACGGCGCGGAACGCGTCCTTCGTGAAGCCCGAGCGCACCCCCAGCCTGCGCAGGCCCGCCGCCACCCAGAGCGCGGGGCCGAGGTGACGCACGTCGAACTCGCGGGCCCGCCAGCGGCGGCCCGAGTGAGCGCGCACCCCGGCGTCGAACTCGGCGAGGGTGAACGGCTCGCTCGCGAGCAGGTAGTTCTCGCCGGTGCGGCCGCGCGTGAGGGCGGCGACGGCCGCGTCGGCGACGTCGCGGACGTCGACCCACGGGAAGGCCCCACGAGGCACGAGCGGGATGACCCCGCGGTGCATCTTCTGGAGCATGCCGCCGAGGTGAGACGGCAGGTGGTCGTCCGGCCCGAGGACGCCGACCGGGTTCAAGATGGTCGCGTCGAGGCCGCGGGCGATCACGGCGCGGAGCGCCGCCTCGCCGGCCGCCTTGGAGCAGTCGTACGGGGGCGAGGGCGGCCCGTCACACTGGGGCATGTCCTCGGTGAGCGGGCGGCCAAGCCGCCAGGTGCGGTAGGCGTGCACCGAGCTCAGATGGACCATCCGCTGGAGCCCCTCCGCGAGGGCCGCCTCGGCGGCGTTGCGGACGCCGTCCACGTTCACCGCGCGCATGACGTGGGTCGGGCCGTCGTCGATGAGGATGACGGCCGCGAGGTGTACGAGCGCCTCCTGGCCCGCGAACGCCCGGCGCAGGGAGGCCGGGTCACGCACGTCGCCGCGCACGCGCTCGACGTCGAGCCCGTCGAGCGCGCGACCGTCGTCGAAGCACAGAGCGCGCACCGTGTGCCCCTCGGCGACTAGGCGCTTGACGAGCGACACTCCGACGAGGCCGGTAGACCCCGTGACGACGATCTTCATGCTGGCCATCCTCTGGGTGCTGCGCGCCCTCCCTCCGGAGTGGACGTGGGCCGCCGTGATCGACCGACCACGCTACCACACGTGGCGCGCGCGCCCGCGCCAAGGCGGAACCCAGTTCCGCCGATCCTGAATCGTCCGAAGGCGACGCGCGCACACGTAGCGGTCACCGAGCCCGCAAGCCCGCGGCTCTCGTGAGAAGCCGAAGGCGGGAGCCGTGGGATTTCGGGCTCGACTCAAGTGAGCACCGGCTTAGCCCGCCGACCCGCGCCCCAGCGCGTGGCGCGCCGCCAGCCACGCGAACGTCATCGCCGGGCCGAGGGTGAGCCCGCTGGCCGGGTAGCTGTAGCCCACGAGGGGGCTCGCGCAGTTGCCCGCCGCGTAGAGCCCGGGGATGGCGCCCCCGTCGGGGCGGAGGACGCCGCCGGCCACGTCGACCTTGAGGCCGCCGAGCGTGCCGAGGCTCCCGGGCCACACGTCGAGGGCGTAGAAGGGCGGGCGCTCGAGCGGCGCCATGGTCGGGTTGGGCCCCACGGCGGCGTCGCCGTAGAAGCGGCCGAGGAGGCCCTCGCCGCGATGGTGCTCCTCGTCCACACCGCGCCGCGCGGCGGCGTTGAAGCGCGCCACCGTCGCCTCGAGGGCGTCGGGCTCCATGCCGCGCGCGACGGCGAGCGCGCGGAGCGCGTCGTAGCGCCCGAGGTAGCCCTCGAGGGAGGCCGGCAGCGTGAAGTCCGGGCGCATCAGGGCGGGCGGCACCGCGCCCATCATGTAGTGTACACGGAATCGACGATCGGCGACGAGGGTCGCGGGGATGACCTGCTCGCCGCGCTCGAGCAGGAGCCTGCCGAGCTCGGGGAACGGCATCGACTCGTCGCAGAAGCGTCGCCCCGACCGGTCGACCAGGAGGCTACCGGGGAGGCAGCGCTCCACCGCGAGGATGTACGCGAGCTCCTGACCGGGCACGACCGAGACCGGCGCCCACAGCGCCGAGTCCATCAGCTCGAAGCCGGCGCCCACGGCCTCGCCGAGGCGCACGGCGTCGCCCGTGTTCAGGGCGTGACCGGCCGACCACTCGGTCTTCGCGGGCTGCCGCTGGTGCTTCGCGAGCAGCTCGGGGGAGTGATCGAAGCCGCCGGCGGCGAGCAGCACGCCGCGCGTCGCCCGCACGCGGACGCGCGCGCCTGCGCGCTCGACGACCGCCCCGGTCACGCGGGCGCCGTCGGTCACGAGCTCGACCACCGGCGCGCGGAGCCAGAGCGGGACGCCACGCGCGAGGAGCGCGAGGCGCAGCCGCGCCATCAGCGCCTGCCCCATCGTGAGGTAGGTCTCGCGGCGCGGCCGGGCGGTGACGGCCGCCAAGAGCCGGCGCCCGAGGCTCCGCAGGACGCGCGTGGTGGACAGCGCGCGCGCCCCGAAGCTCCGCGACGTGAGCCGCGGCACCTCGTGGGCGAGCTCGAGGAGCGAGGTGCCCAACATGTCGGTCTGCGGGTGTCCCTCGCGCTGCTCGAACAGCGCATCGCCGAGCGGCGCCGCGCGGAGCGGCTCGGCCCCGAGGGTGCGGCCCGTGGGGAGGGCGCCCTCCGCGCGATCGAAGTAGTCCGGGTAGCCGTCCAGGGGCACGAGCCGCAGGTCCGCGGAGCGCTCGAGCTCGGTGGTCATCGCGACCGCGCTGTCGACGTACGCCTCGAGGCGCGCAGGCGCCACCACACCCCCGGTGGTGGCGGCGAGGTACGCAAGCGCCTTCTCGCGCGAGTCCGTCTGGCCGAGCCGGGCGATGTGCGGGTTGCAGGGCACCCACAGCGCACCACCCGACATCGCGGAGGTGCCTCCGTACCGCGGGCCCTTCTCGACGACGAGCACCTTGCCGCCCCGATCGTGCGCCGCGATCGCGCCCGTGAGGCCCCCGGCGCCCGAGCCCATCACGAGGAAGTCGACGGTCTCGTCCCAGGTCGTCATGACGCGCGCCGGGACGCGCGCACGCGCACGGGCCACCGCGGGCCGATGAGGAACCCGTGCACCGAGGGCGTCGCGCGGTAGCCGCGCGGCAGCGCGAGCGAGAAGCCCGTGAAGAGCCGCGCGAGGACGAGCCCCATCTCGTACCGCGCGAACGCCGCGCCGACGCAGCGCCGGTAGCCGCCGCCGAACGGGAGGAACACCGTCGGCGAGGGCCCCGCGCCGAGGAAGCGCTCGGGCCGGAACGCGAGCGGATCGCCCCAGGTCTCGACGCGGTGGTGAGCGCCGATCACGTTGGCCGCGAAGCGCGTGCCCGCCGGGAGCCGGGTGCCGCCGATCGTGAGGTCCCTCGTGGAGCGCCTTGGCGCGAACGCCGCGACCGGGTCGAGCCGCAGCGACTCGGTGACGACGGCGTCGAGGTAGGCGCACTGGCCCACGGCCGCCGGGTCGACGCCGTCCGGCGTGACGGCCGGGCGGAGCTCGTCGCGCAGTCGGTCGATCACCTCCGGCCGCTGGAGGCACCTCACGATGGCCCAAGAGAGGGCGAGGCTCGTGGTGTCGTGGCCCGCGATGAGCAGGGTGAGCAGCTCCTGCACCACGTCGCGATCGGAGACCTGGGTGGGCCCGCAGTGCGCGGCGAAGCGGCTCAGCACGTCGCCACCGGAGGTGGGCGCGCGGCGGCGCTCCGCCACGAGCTCCTCGAGCAAGAGCTCGACCCGCGCGAGGTTCGCGGACCGCCGCGCGAAGGCCGCGACGCGCGGCGCCCCCTCGCCGCGGCGCAGGCGGGCCTTCGCCTCCGCCGCGCCCCGCTCGAGCCTCCCGCGCAGGCGCGAGCCCGCCACCAGGGCGGCGAAGAACATCGGCGCGGTGAGCTGCCCGTTCACGAACGCGAGCAGCTCTTCGCGCAGCGGCTCCCAGCGGGGCGCCGGCTCGAGGCCGAGGATCGCCCCGAGCAGCGCGTCGAAGGTGGCCCGCTGGAGCACCGGCGCGAGGGCGAGCTCGGCGCCGTCGCGAACATCGCGCGTCGCGGCGTCGAGGGCGCGGAGGATGGCGGGCGCGTAGCCCTCGAGGGCGCGCCCCTCGAACGGCGGGCTCATGAGCCGGCGGTGCGTGTGGTGCTCTTCGCCCTCGAGGAAGATCACCGAGCGCGGATCGAGCAGGTAGCTCACGGTCTCGTTCGCGCTGCGGAGCTCGGCGGGCGGCAGGCGGAAGGTCTCCTTCACCGCCTCCGGCGCGCTGAACAGCACGATGGTCCCCTCGCCGAGCAGGTCGAAGGCGCACGTGTCGCCGTAGCGCTCGCCGAGCGCGCGCAGGAAGCGGTACGGGTGGCCCGCGAACGCGAGCGTCTGCAGTGCCGCGGGGATGGGCAGACCCGGCGCGAGGGGCATGGTGCGCCCATGCTACGACGCGCGCGCCCCGCGGGGGGTGGGAATGCGCGCGGCCCTGGCCCGCGGTGGGCGGCAGCACTACGCTCCCGGGCATGCCCGCGAAGCCCCCCGAGGAGCGCGCCTCGTCGCGCGCGCTCGCCGCGCTCGGCGCCGAGGTGCGCCGCCTGCGCCACGCGGAGGGCTCCACCCTGGCCGAGCTCGCGAGCCGCACGGGGCTCTCCGCGCGCTTCCTGGTGTCGCTCGAGGGCGGCCGCGGCAACATCTCCGTGCTCCGCCTCCTCGCGCTCGCGCGCGCGCTGGGTGTCCGCGCCGCCGACCTGGTGGACGCGGCCGAGCTCGCCTCCGCACGGGGCCCACGCGTCGTGTCGCTCGTGGGCCTCCGCGGCGCCGGAAAGACCACGGTCGGCGCCGCCCTCGCGCGCGCGCTCCGCGTCCCGTTCGTGGAGCTCGACGTGCGCATCGCCGAGCGGGCGGCCATGAGCCTCGGCATGGTCTTCGAGATGCACGGGGAGGCCTACTTCCGCCGCCTCGAGCGCGAGGTGTTGGTCGACTTCCTCGCCGAGGGCCGCCCCGCGGTGCTCGCGACGGGCGGCTCGCTCGTGACCGCGCGGGACACGTACGCCACGCTGCGGCGAGAGACCCACACGGTCTGGCTCCGCGCGCGCGCGGAGGACCACTGGAGCCGCGTGGTGGCCCAGGGCGACGGGCGCCCCATGAAGGGCCGCGACGACGCCATGAACGAGCTCAGGGCGCTCCTGCGCGAGCGCGCGCCCCTGTATGGCGCCGCCGAGCTCACGATCGACACCGCGGACCGCGACGCGAGCGCGGTGACGGCGCTCCTCGTCGAGCGGTTCTCGGGCCTCCGCGCGGCGGCGGCGGCGCGGCCGCGCGCCGGTCGTTGACAGTGCACACACCCTTTGCTCTACCCACGCCATGACCGAGCTCGCTTCGTATCTCTCCGGCGCGTGGACGTGTGGCTCCGGCAAGGGAGCGGCGCTCCTGAACCCCTCGACGGAGGAGGTCGTCGCGACGGCCTCGACCGAGGGCCTCGATCTCGGCGCCGCGCTCGCCCACGCCCGCGACGAGGGCGGCCCGCGCCTCCGGGCGATGTCGTTCGCCGAGCGCGGCGAGCTCCTCCGGGCGATGTCGAAGGCCATCTACGCGAAGCGCGACGAGCTCATCGGCCTCGCCATGACGAACGGCGGCAACACCCGGTCGGACGCGAAGTTCGACATCGACGGCGCCACCGGCACGCTCGCCTACTACGCGGATCTCGGCAAGGAGCTCGGCGACGCGCACGTCCTCGCCGACGGCGACGGCGTGCAGCTCGGGCGCAGCGCGAGGCTCTTCGGCGCGCACGTCTACACCCCGCGCCGCGGCGTCGCCGTGCACGTGAACGCCTTCAACTTCCCGGCGTGGGGCCTGGCGGAGAAGGCCGCCACGGCGCTGCTCGCGGGGATGCCTGTATTCTGCAAGCCCGCGACCAGCACGGCCCTCGTCGCGCACCGTATCGCGGAGCTGCTCGTCGAGTCCGGGGCGCTCCCCGCGGGCGCGTTCTCTCTGCTCGCGGGCGGAGCGGGCGCCCTCACGTCGCACCTGGGCGCTCAGGACGTGCTCGCGTTCACGGGCGGCAGCAGCACCGCGCGCGCGCTCCGCGCCGAGGCGGGGGTCATCGAGCGTGGGGTCCGCCTGAACGTGGAGGCCGACAGCCTGAACGCCGCGATCCTCGGGCCCGACGTCGAGCTCGGCTCCGACCTCGAGAACCTCTTCACGGCCGACGTGGCGCGCGACATCCAGCAGAAGACTGGCCAGAAATGCACGGCCATCCGCCGCGTGTACGTCCCGCGCGAGCGCCTCGCCGAGATCGCCGATCTCCTCGCCGAGCGCCTGCGCGCGATCAAGGTGGGCGCGCCGAGCCACGACGATGTCACCATGGGGCCGCTCGCCACCCGGAGCCAGCTGCGCGACGTGCGCGAGGGCGCCAAGCGCATCCAGGCCGCGGCGAGGCTCGTCTTCGGCGATCCCGACCGGGTCGAGGCCCTCGGCCGTGAGGGCGACAAGGGCTTCTTCATCAGCCCCCTGCTCTTCGTCCACGAGCAGCCGAGCGCGGGGGACGTCGTCCACTCCCACGAGGTCTTCGGCCCCTGCGCGACCGTGATGCCGTACGACGGCACGGGGGAAGACGCGGCGCGCCTCGTGGCCGCGGGGGGCGGTGGGCTGGTGACCAGCGTCTACTCCGACGACCCGCGCTTCCTCGCCGCGGCGGTGGTGGGGTCCGCGGCCTTCAACGGGCGCGTCGTCATCGGCTCGAGCAAGGTGGCCTCGCAGTCGATCGCCCCGGGCCTCGTGATGCCGCACTTGCTCCACGGCGGCCCCGGTCGGGCCGGCGGCGGAGAGGAGCTCGGCGGGCGCCGCGGACTATCTTTCTACATGCAACGCACCGCCGTGCAGGGCGATCGCGCCCTCCTCGACGCGCTCACCGGCAAGCGCTGAGCGGCGCGCTCAGGGGAGGCGGTCGGGCGCGGGCACGGCGAGGCCGCCCCGCACCTCCGCGACGACCGCGGCCGAGAGCGCGTCGTCGGCCTGCTCGCAGGCGCGGGTCACCGCGCCGCTGATGGCTCCCTTGCACTCGCGGCCACGGCGCTGGTAGGCCGCCAGCACCTTCGGGCTCTTCAGCAGCGCGGTCTTGGTCGCGTCGGCGTAGAAGCGAAACGGCAGGGGCGCGGCCTTCGGGCGGGCCGGGACCTTCTCGGTGACCTCGCCGTCGTCGAGCGTGTAGCAGTGGCCGTCCCAGCGCATCACGAGGTAGCCGCCGCCGCTGCCCACCACCACGCCGCTCGTGGCGGCGGCGCGCCGACGGAGCACGAGCACCTCCTCGTCGAAGACCAGGCGGGCCTTCGGGCTCGCGCCGCCGTCGGCGTTCCAGCCATCCACGTCGCCGCGCATCGCGAGGCGCTTCCACGGCGTCCCCTTCGCGAAGAGCGCGAGGCCCACGTCGGGGAACGACCCGTCGCAGAGGCGCTTCACGAAGCCCGGATCCGGCACGCAGGGCGTGGCCGACGGCGCGCACGTCGCCGGGAGCGTCGCGACCGCAGCCGGCGGGGCCTCGCTCGGGGCCGCGCTCGGCGCGCTCG
>CAZHGG010000119.1:0-10526 GCA_964531755.1 uncultured Polyangiaceae bacterium | reverse complement strand
AGCGCGAGCAGCGCGAGCAGCGACGCCGCGTGGCCCGGCGCGCCGCAGTTCCTCAGCATCGCGAGCATGCGCGACCCATAGACCACCCCGCGCGATTTACAACGCCCGCGCGCGCTCCGGGCCGCGCCACGCGCGAGACGAGCGCCCGAGGGAGAGGTGAGGTAGTGTCACGGGCGTGAGCGAGACCACAGCCCCCCGAGCGAGCGCGTCGTTCGTCACGCGCGGGCTCGACCTGCTCGTCTCGGGCCCGCTCGCGTTCCTCGACGAGGTGGGCTCGACGGTCACGCTCGCCGTCCGCGCCGCGACGTGGCTCGTTCGCCCGCCCTTTCGGTTCACCCAGATCCTCGGCGCGATCGAGTTCATCGGCGCCGGGTCCATGTTCATCGCGGGCCTCGTGGGGCTCTTCACGGGCATGGCGTTCACGGTCAGCGTCATCGTCGGCTTCCGTCAGTTCTCGGCGGAGGGCATGGTCGGCGGCGTCGTCGCGCTCGCCCTCGCGCGGGAGCTCGCGCCGGTGCTCGCGGCGGTGGTCGTGACCGCGCGCGCGGGGAGCACCATGGCCAGCGAGCTCGGCAACATGCGCGTCTCCGAGCAGATCGACGCCATCACGACCATGGGCGTGAGCCCCATCCAGTACCTCGTGGCGCCCCGCATCCTCGCCACCACGCTGGTCTTGCCGCTGCTCGGCCTCTTCTTCGCCATCTCCGGCATGGCCGGCGCCTACCTCGTGGCGGTCGTATGGCAGTCGATCGATCCGGGGATTTTCCTCGAGCGCATCCGCACCTTCGTGCAGTTCTCCGACATCCGTATGCTGGTCGTGAAGAGCGCGATCTTCGGCCTCGTCGTGAGCACGATCTGCTGCAACAAGGGGTTCTTCGCCTCCGGCGGCGCGCGCGGCGTGGGGGAGGCGACGGCGAAGGCGGTCGTCGCCAGCATCGTGGCGATCTTCGCGTGCGACTACGTCGTCACGACGATGATGACCGACATCTGAAGAGCCCTTTACGCCGGGGCCCTCCGGCTCCTACGTTCTCGTCATGAGCAGCTCGCCTCCGCCTCGCCCTCGCCCCGAGCGCAGCCTCCCGATCGCGGGCCGCGCGGCCGCCGCGCACGTCGATCCCTCGCTCGACCTCGAGGCCGAGATCGCCCGGCTGAAGCGCGACCGCAACGCGGTGCTCCTCGCGCACTACTACCAAGACTCGGACATCCAAGACGTGGCCGACTTCCTGGGCGACTCGCTCCAGCTCGCGCAGGCGGCGGCGAAGACCCAGGCGGACGTCATCTGCTTCGCCGGGGTGCACTTCATGGCCGAGACCGCGAAGATATTGAACCCGAACAAGATCGTGGTGTTGCCAGATCTCGAGGCGGGGTGCTCGCTCGCCGAGGGCTGCCCGGCGGACAAGTTCGCCGCGTGGAAGGCGCGCCACCCCGGCGCCGTGGCGGTGAGCTACATCAACTGCTCGGCCGAGGTGAAGGCCCTCTCCGACTACATCGTCACGTCCTCGAACGCCGAGAAGATCGTCCGCGGCATCCCCGACGACCAGGTCGTGCTCTTCGGGCCCGACCGAAACCTCGGCGCGTGGCTGAACGCGAAGATTGGGCGCTCTCGCCCGATGGAGCTCTGGCAGGGGAGCTGCATCGTGCACGAGACGTTCAGCGAGCGGAAGCTGCTCGGGCTGAAGGAGCGGCACCCCAAGGCGCTCGTGCTCGCGCACCCCGAGTGCGAGGCGGCGGTGCTCGCCCACGCCGACTACATCGGCTCGACCACCGGCATCCTCACGTATTCCAAGACCTCCGAGGCGCGCGAGTTCATCGTGGCCACCGAGCCGGGTATCCTCCACCAGATGATGCTCGCCTCGCCGGACAAGCTCTTCATCCCGGCGCCGCCGGAGGCGAGCTGCGCGTGCAACGAGTGTCCGCACATGAAGAAGAACTCGCTGGAGAAGGTGTACCTCGCGCTCCGCGACCTGAGCCCGCGGCTCGAGATGAGCCCCGACCTCCTCGCGCGCTCGCGGGTGCCGATCGACCGCATGCTGGCGCTGAGCTAGGCCGAGCCGACCGAACGTCCGCCGCCAGCTCGGCACGACGGCCGCGCCGGAGCCCGCGGCCCGCGACCGCGTGACGCGCCGTTGGGCTTCCGCCTGGTCCGCGCGGGGCGCGCCTTTCGTGTTTGAAATGGTCGTTCGATATCGCAACGACCGCGGCGGGGTCCCGGGCGCCGTGAGGCGGGGTGTGCGGCGAGATCCCGTTGAAATGACGTGCGTGTGAACGCGATCGCGCTGGCGGCCCCGTGAGTGGCACGACCGATGCTTGCACGAGGGGAGGCGAGGTATGTCATGGACACGACTCGTGTTGATCCCGAAGCTGCGGAGGTGCGCTGCGTCGCACTGCACGCCGAGACCGCGCGGGCGGCCCAGTGGTCGCTCGCCAAGCTCGTCGCCGAGCAGCACACGGGGCTCGTCGCCGCCCGGGTCTACCTATCGCTCCGCCGCCGCGAGAGGCTCGGCGGGACGGCCGTCGGCCACGGCCTCGCGATCCCGCACGCGCGCATCGCAGGCCTGTCGAAGGCGGAGATCGTGGTGGCCGTGTTCGACGGTGCGGTACCCTACGATCACGAGACCCCCGACGGTGAGCCGCTCCGCATGATGGCGCTGGTCGTGTCGGATCCCGCCCGCCCACGCGAGCACCTCGCCGCGCTGTCGCTCGTGTCCCGCACACTCGCCAAGCTGCAGCCGCGCGCGAGCACCCCGGCGCCGTCAGGCCCCGTCGCTCCACCGCCTTCCGCACCAAGCTGAGCCCCGACCAAGGTGTCGGCGCCAGCCCGAGCTCAGCCGACGACGCGCCCCTTCGCCATGAGGCGGTCGGCGATGTGTCGGCCGAGGGAGAGCTGCATGAGCTTGCGCACGAATGCGGTGAGGCGCTCCTCGTCGGCCCGGTCGGGGAAGAGGAAGCGGATGCCCATGCCGGGCGGGCGGCCGTCGGTCGCCTCGTTCGACTTGACCACCCACTTGACGACGCCGGAGAGCCTGAAGCGGCCGTCCCCGAGGGCCGGGTCGGTCACCGGGACGCCGAGCTCGAAGAGGAACTCGGTGCCCACCGCCAGCGGGCGATCGGTCTGGATGAACGTCCCGCCCCGCGAGATGTTCTTCGTGTAGTCGGCGAAGAACGAGTTCAAGCGCTTGTAGTCTACACGCAGTGAGATGGGGCCGCGCGCGTCGTCTTGACGCTGCTCGATGTTGAGGTCGGACGCGGCGACCCCGACGTTCGTCTCGGAGGGCGGCGGCGCGGGAGCGGAGGCCATGCAGGAGAGTATACGGGGTTTGGCGCGGGCGTCACCGGCGCCGCGCCTCGGTCACCACGGGTCGGCGGCGGCGCTGCCCCGCTGCGCGGAGCCTGCTACTCTCGGCCCCCATGCTCAACGCCCTCTTGGACCGAGCGCGCGATCTGCCCGAGCGCGCGTACCTGGTCGCCCGCCTCGCGCAGGAGACGGGCATGCTCTGGGACCTGCGCCGCGAGGGCGGCGTCGAGCTCGCCCGGGCGCTCCTCCGCGGGGCGCAGAACCCCTCCCTGATCTACCGCATCCACGGCGCGAACGTCCCCGAGCGGCTCGGCGTCGTCATGGGCGACGTGGCGTGGACCTTCCGCGAGCTCGACGAGCGCATCGACCGCGTCGCCCGCGGCCTCCGTCGGCGCGGCGTGCGGCGGGGCAAGAGCCTCCTCGTCATGCTCAAGAACCGCCCCGAGTTCTTGCTCGTCTCGGCGGCGTGCGCGCGGCTCGGCGCCGCCGCGGTCGCCGTCTCGTGGCGCTCGCGGCCCGACGAGCTCGCCTACCTCGTGAACCACTCCGGCGCGCGCGCGCTGGTCGTCGAGGCCGCGCTCCTCGACGTGGTCGACGAGGCGAGCCGCGCGTTCGAGGACCCGGTCGTCGCGCGCAACGTGTACGCCGTCGGCCCCGGGGCGCGCGCGGTCGCCGGCGCGCTCGCCACCCCGTTCGACGACCTCTACGCCGAGCGAGGGCGCTTCGACGCCGAAGCCGGCGCCGACGACGAGGCGGCCGTCGTGGTCTACACGTCGGGCACCACCGGCAAGCCCAAAGGGGCGGTGCGCAAGTTCCCGAAGGAGACCCTCGCTGGCGCGGTGCGCTTCCTGCTCGAGACGCCGCTCCGCGCGGCCGACGTGCACCTCGTCGCGTGCCCCATGTACCACTCGACGGCGTTCGGGTTCCTGTCGCTCTCGCACATCACCGGCGCCACCGCGGTGCTGCTCGAGGAATGGAAGCCCGAGGCGTTCCTCGCGGCCGTCGCGCGACACCGCGTGACCACGACGGCCGTCGTGCCAACGATGCTGCACCGCGTCCTGGCGCTGCCGCCCGACGTCCGAGCGGCGCACGACGCGCGCTCGCTCCGGGTCGTCTTCTCTGGCGGCGCGCCCCTCTCGGGCACGCTCGCCACGTCGTTCATGGACGCCTACGGAGATGTACTCTACAACTTTTACGGTGCGACCGAGACCGGCCTCGTCACGCTCGCCAAGCCGGCCGACCTGCGGGCCGCGCCGGGGACCATCGGGCGCGCGCTGCCCGGCAACGAGGTGCTGCTCCTCGACGACGCGGGCCAGCCGGTCGCGCCGGGCGCGATCGGCGAGCTCTACGTGCGCAACAAGATGCTCGTCGCCGGCTACCACCGCGACGCGGCGGCCACCGCGCAGAGCATGCGCGACGAGTACTTCTCCGTCGGCGACCTGGCGCGGCGCGACGGCGACGGGCGCTATTTCATCGAGGGGCGCAAGCGCGACATGATCATCTCCGGCGGGGTGAACGTGTACCCCGTGGAGATCGAGTGCGCGCTCGAGGGTCACCCCGACGTGGCCGAGGCCGCGGTCGTCGGCGTCCCCGACGAAGAGTGGGGGGAGCGGGTGCGCGCGTACGTCGTGCCTCGCGAGGGCGCGACGCTCGACCACGGCGAGCTCACCGCATGGCTCCGCGGCGCGCTCTCCGGCGCGAAGGTGCCGCGCGAGCTCGTCACGCTCGCGGCGCTGCCGCGGAACCCGACCGGCAAGGTGTTGAAGCGGGAGCTCGCGTCGCTCGCGCCTCCGCCGCGACCCTCGTGACGCGCCGCCGGGCTCGCTGGGGCTCGCTCAGCCGAGCACGTGCACGCGGATCGAGTTGGTGCTGCCGGACACGCCGATGGGCGCGCCAAACACGAGCACCACGCGCTCGCCGGGCGAGGCGAGCCCCGTCGCGAGGAGATCCCCCGTGCACCAGTCGACGAGCTTGTCGGTGTCGCTCAGCGCCGGGCACTTCCGCGGGATGACACCCCAGTAGAGCGCCATGCGACGGCGGGTCTTCTCGTTGGGCGAGAACGCGACGATGGGCATCGCCGGGCGGGCGAGGCTCACGTTGAGCGCGGACGAGCCGGTCTCGGTGAAGGCGACGAGGAACCGCGCGCCGATCTCCTTCGCGGTGTTCACCGCCCCGCGCGCCACCGCCTCCGGCACGCTCGTCGCGCGGGAGGTGTAGGGCTGGTGCTCGAAGAAAGGGGAGGTCTCGGCCTCGGTCGCGAGGCGGCTCATCATCGAGGCCGCGAGGGTAGGGTGGTCGCCCGTGGCCGTCTCGCCGGAGAGCATGATGGCGTCGGTGCCCGCGAAGACCGCGTTGGCCACGTCGCTCGCCTCCGCGCGCGTGGGCCGCGTGGCCTTGGTCATCGACTGGAGCATCTCTGTGGCGACGATGACCGGGCGCCGCACGCGCCGCGCGACCATCAAGATCTGCCGCTGGATGACGGGCACCCGCTCGGGCGGGAACTCGACGCCGAGATCGCCGCGCGCGACCATCACGCCGTCGGAGGCAGCCACCACGCTCTCGAGGTTCTCGACCGCGTCCGGCGTCTCGATCTTCGCGATGATCGGCGTCGGCTTGTTGTACGCCTCGCAGATGTCTCGGACGAGGCGCAGATCGTCCGCGCGGCGCACGAACGAGAGCGCGACGTAGTCGACCCCGTTCGAGAGGCCGAAGTCGAGGTCCTCTTTGTCCTGCTCGGTGAGCGCGGAGACGCGCATGGTCTTGCTCGGCAGGTGCACGCCGACGTGGTTGCGCATGCCGCCGCCCTGCTCGACGAACACCCGGACGCGATCGCCCTCGATCGCGCGCACGTCGAGGGTCATGCGCCCGTCGTCGAAGAGGATCTTGTCGCCCACGCGCACGTCGCCCGCCAGGCCCTCGTAGTTGATGGGGACCACGCGCTCGTCGGCCGAGTAGTCGCCTTCGACCAGCGTCGCCTCGACGCCGGTGGGCAGGGTGAACGAGGCGGCAAAATTGCCCGTGCGGATCTTCGGGCCGCACAGGTCTTGCAGCGCGCCCACGGCCTTGCGCGAGAGCTCGCTCGCCTGGCGCAGCCGGTCGAGCCGCATTTTGTGCTCCTCGTGCGTGCCGTGGGAGAAGTTGAAGCGAGCCACGTCCATGCCCGCGTCGATGAGCGCGCGCAGCCCGTCGACGGTGTCGCACGCCGGGCCGAGGGTGCAGAGCAGCTTCGCGCGTCGGATGACCATGGCCCGCACCATGCCACCTCTGCCCGGCGTGACGACGGAAATTTGCGCGTGTGATAAGAACGCACCGTGTCAACGACGCGCGACGAGCGGGGCCGGCTGCTGTTGGGGGGCGTGGCGCTGGAGGAGCTCGCGAGGCAGCCGCGCGTCGGGACGCCGACCTACGTCTACGATCTCGACGCGATGGACGCGGAGGCGCGCGCGCTCACCGAGGTGTTCGAAGGCGCGCCGCACCTCGTGGCGTACGCGGTGAAGGCCAACAGCGCCGCGCCCATCGTGCGGAGCTTCGCGCGGCTCGGCCTCGGCGCAGACGTCGTGAGCGGGGGCGAGCTCATCCTGGCGCTCGGCGCGGGGATCCCGGCGGACCGCGTCGTGATGAGCGGCGTCGCCAAGAGCGACGAAGAGCTCGACCTGGCGCTCGGCGCTGGCGACCGCGGCATCCTCGCCGTGCAGCTCGAGAGCGTCGAGGAGATCGCGCGCGTGGCGGCGCGGGCGCGCGCGGTGGGGCGGGTCGCCCGGGTCTCGCTGCGGGTCAACCCGGGGCTCGACCCCGACGAGCTCGCGACCCACGCGAACATCGCCACGGGCCACGACGAGGCGAAATTCGGAGTGCCGCTCGCGCGGTTCGGTGAGGCGCTCGCGGCCGCGGCGGCCCGCCCCGAGCTCGAGCTCGCCGGCCTGTCGAGCCACGTCGGTTCCCAGTTCGTCTCGACCGACGCGTACGAGCGCGGCGCCGAGGTGCTCTTCGGGCTCGCCCGAGAGGCCCTCGCGAAGGGCGCGCGCCTCCGCGCGCTCGACACGGGCGGCGGCTTCGGGATCGACTACGGCGCGGGCTGCCCGGTTCGTCCGGTCGACTTCGTGCGGCGCGTCCGCGCCCGCGCGCGCGCCCACGGGCTCGAGCACCTCACGCACGTGATCGAGCCGGGGCGGAGCCTCGTCGGGGCGCACGGCGTGCTCCTCGCGTCGGTGCTCCAACGCAAGACCGACGCGCGCGAGGGTGGCGAGCGCGAGCGCGGCGAGCGCACGCCCGACGCGCGGCGATGGCTCATGATCGACGCCGGCATGAACGACCTCATGCGCCCCGCGCTGTACCAGGCCAACCACCGCGTCGCGCCGCTCGGCGCGCCGGGGGGCCCGTCCGCTCCGGTCCGCGTCGTCGGGCCGGTGTGCGAGAGCTCAGACGACTTTGGCTTCCATGCGCTGCCCACACGCGAGGGCGGCGCCGTCGCCCTGCTCGACGCGGGCGCGTACGGCTTCAGCATGGCGAGCCGCTACAACGGGCGACCGCTCGCGGCCGAGGTCTTCTTGCGCGGCGGCCGCGTGGTCGCCCTCCGCGAGCGCGCGCCGCTCGCGGCGTGGGCGGAGGAGGCGCTCTCCGTCCGCGAGGAACAGTGACCATAACTGTTCGAGTTGACTACGATTTGTCCGGTTTCTGGAGCCGCGCAGACGACCGCGTCCGCGGCGCGACGGCCGGCGGAGCGCCCGTGCGCGCGCGGACCACGACGCCCTCGGCCAGGACCTCCACGCCGACCGAGCGGCAGCGCCGCGCGACGCGCTCCAGGTCCACCCCGGGCTGGACCAGCAGGCCGCCGCGCGGCGAGGGGTCCACGAAGAGATCCTGCGTGGCCTTCGCGCGGAGCAGCAGCTCGCGGAGCTCCCCGTCCTCGAGCCAGAGGAACCCGCTCGCGCCCGCGAAGGTGGCCCTGCCGAGCACGAGGCTCGCCGCCTCGAGCGTGCGGGAGAGCGACTCGGGCAGGGGCGCGAGCGCCTCGATGCGCTGGCGAAGCACGTCGGCCTCGACGCCCGCCGCGAGCGCGCGGGCGAGGATCTGCGGCGCGACGAGCAGGTCCAGCGTGGGGCCGACGCGGCCCACCTCGACGAAATTCGCCGCGCCGAGCACCGCGGCCACCCGCGCGCGCGGGCCGAGCCGGAGCACGTGGGTGTCGAGGAACTTCGAGCGGGCCTCGTCGGCCTGGAGCGCCTCGCCGGAGAGCAGCGCGCGGCCGCGCGGCGTCATGCGGAGGGAGAGGCGGCCCTCGTCTTCGTCGCCGAGGTCGAGGACGCCGAGCGCGGGCAGGCTCTCGGTGAGCACGCGCTGGGCCGCTGCGCGCGGCGTGGTGGGCTCGAGCTCCACGCGCTCCGACCAGCGGCGAAAGAGCCGCGTCAGCCCGGGCACGCGGTGGTCGTGGTCGAAGTAGCTGGTCACCGCGTCGAGCGGGAGCCAGTCGGTCCCGAGATCGCGCAGCGCCTCGAGCACGATCTGCCGCACGACGCCGACGGGGCTCCCGTCGCGGGCCTCGGGGCCGATGCGGAGCTGCTCGGGGTCTGGGCGCGCCTCGTCCCAGGCGCCGCCGCGGAGCCAGGTTTGAAACAGCACCGAGGCGAGCTCGCCCAGGCGGTGGGCTCCTGGCGGCCCGGACGCGGAGAGCGCGCTCGCGTCCCACAGGCCGATCGCGCGGGAGAGGGCGACGATCATCGCCACCTGGCCCACGTCCCGCCCAAACCGCACGGCGAGCTTCTGCACGAGCGACTTCGGCGTGCCGAGCGCGGGCTTGATGTCGGCGCCCGGCTCGCGGATCGCGAGCGCGAGCCCGAGCGCGAGCGCCCCCGGATCCTCGCTGAAGCGCGCGCGCCGTGGCGCGTGATCGCCCCCGAGCACGAAGCTCCGCAGCTCGCGCCGGCGCCGCTCGCGGTCGGCGTGTTTCGACGCGCCAATGACGCGTGCGATCTCGGTGGGGATGATGTGGCGGTTCGGGTGGACGGGCAGGAGGAAGCCGCGCCGCTCGAGCGAGAAGCCCACGCCGCGCCGCGTCTGCGTGGGGCCCTGGGCCGTGCGCATGCGGAGCGGCTCGCGCTCGATCTCCAGCAGCTCGTCGGTCTCGACCTCGCCCCCCTGCTGCTCGATCGCCTCGAGGGCGGCGCGCTCCGTTGGCGCGAGGCGGTCGAGCTCCTCGGCGAGGCGCCCCGGGTCGCTCAGGCACTCCCACGCCGCCTCGAGGGAGAGGGACACGGGCGGGGTGGCCGGGCGACCCAGGTAGTGCGCCGCCACCGCGCTGGCCGTCTCAAAGGGGGCCTGCGCGAGCAGCGCGCGGAGCCCGCGGGGGTCCTCGCCCTCCCAGGAGCGGAGCTGGATGAGGTACGCCGTCGGCAGGATGAGCTCGATCGCGCCCTTCTTCCCGCGCGCGAAGACCATGCCGCGCGCCGCGAGCGGCTCGAGCGCGGCGGGGATCGCCGTGACGAAGAGGACGCCGTTGGCCTCCGCGACGCGGTGGAGCAGCTCGATGCTCGACGGGGGCAGGCGGCTCGGATCGCGAAGGTCGGGCAGCTGCACCAGCGCCCTCGCGACCTGCGCGGGCACGTCGAGGCGCTTGGCGGGGTCGATGCGCACGCCGAGCCGACGGATCAGGCTCTCGAGCTCGGCCCTGGGGAGCGCCCCGAGGACATCGGTCAGCCGTAGTGGCGCAGAGGGGGATTCCGGGGGAGCGCGCACGGGGAGCGCACTCTAGCCCAACTTAGCGACTCTCGCGCGAATTCCCTTGGTCCGGCGGCGGCCCGGCGGCGCCGCGCGTCGCGCTTTTCTCGTTCCGGTGAGCGCACAATCTCCGTAGCCTCTCCCCGTGGGCAGACCGCGAACGCGCGCGCGCACGGCGCAGGCCGAGGACGCCAACCTGGGCGCGCCGACGCCGGCGCGCGTGCGCGAGTCCCGCTCCGAGGTGCGGCTCTCCTGGCCCGGCCGCGACGACGCTCCACTCGGCGGCGAGGCGGCCCCGGCGGATCTCCGGGTCGTCGAGCGATCGCGCGAGCCGCCGAACGTGCGGCTCGTCCACGCCGACGCGCTCACCCTCGCGGGCGCCCTCGCAGGCGAAGGCCTCGCCGGCCAGGTCGACCTCGTGTACCTCGATCCACCGTATTTCTCCGACCTCGACTCCGCCCTGGAGGCGCGCCTCGACGGCGCCGCCGACGGCCGCATCCGCCGCGCGCCGGCCTAC
>CAZHGG010000118.1:0-10537 GCA_964531755.1 uncultured Polyangiaceae bacterium | reverse complement strand
CGGCCTGCCCGAGCGCGTCGCGCGGGCGTTCCGGCGCGGCCTGGTCGAGCGCCTCGGCGTGCCGGTCGAGACCATCGACGCGCGGGTGCTGCGGCCGCTCGGGGCGGTCGAGCTGCTCGTCGTTCACGACGCCGCCGACCGCGAGGTGCCGCTGGAGCTCGGCCGCGAGGTGGCCGCCGCGTGGGGCGGCCGGCTCGTGGAAACGCGCGGCCTCGGGCACCGGCGCATCCTCCGCAGCGCGCGCCTCGCCGAGGAGCTCGCGTGCGTCCTCGTCGGGCGACCGCCGCGGGCGCCGCAGGCCGAGCTCGAGGCCGAGCTCTTCCAGCGCGACCGCCGCTGGCGCGAGCTGCACTGAGCGCGCGCCGCGCGGGCGCGGGACTAGCCGCCCGCGTCGGTCGGCGTCGTCTTCGTGAGCTCGATGAACGTGAACACGCCCGCGAAGTAGAGCGAGTCGCCGACGCCCACGCCGCCGAACAGCGCGTCGCGGGTGTCCGCGCCGCGCGTGCCCACGATGGCCCACGCGTCGCGGGCCGCGTCGTACTTCCAGAGCTTCCCGGACGACTCGGTGCTGCGCGACTTGAGCTTGTCGACGAGCACCAGCAGGTAGAGATCGCCGCCGTGCACGAGGCTCGTGTACACGCCGGCGTCGAAGGGCCGCGAGGGCTCGGTGCCCGCGATCCACGCGTCCTTGGCCGCGTCGTAGCGGTGCAGCGCCGGCGGCATCGCGCCGAAGAACGCCGCGGGGCCGGTGGAGAGCGCGTCGACCCCGAAGAAGATGCCCCGCGGCGGCATCTGCTTGCCGGTGCCCCACGCGCCGGTCTTCGGGGTGAACGTGAGCATCGTCGACTCGGGCGGCGCGTTCTTGTCCGACGGCTTGCTGAACCCCGCGACGACGTAGAGCGTGTCGCCGTAGGGGACGACGGCCGCGCCGCCGCGCGGCGACGGAGGCGGGGGCAGCTTCGCCCACGCGTCGGCGGCGGGGTCGTACACGTACGCGATCGAGAGCGGGGTGATGAGGTCCGCGCTGTCGAAGCGCGTGCTCCCGAGCAGGTAGATCTTTCCGTCGGCGACCGCCGGCCAGAGCCCACCGCCCACGTCCTCCGGGACCTGCGCGCGCGCGCTCCAGCGGTCGGCCGCGGCGTCGTAGCAGTCCATGTCGCGCGAGATGCGCGCGTCCTTGCCGGTGGCGCCCCCGAAATAGCACACGGTGTCGCCCACCTTCGCGCTGTACGCCGCGTGCGGCCGCGCCCAGGGCGTCCCCGCGCGCCAGGTCTTCGTCGCCGTGTCGTACACGTCCACCGCGGAGACGTAGTTGCCGTCCTGGTTCAGCCCGCCCACCACGAGCACCTTGCCCGCCGCGCTCGACACCGTGAAGCCGTTGCGCTTCGTCGGCGGCGGCGTGAGCACCTCGAGCTGGCCGGTCTTCGTGTCGAAGCGCTCGAGGTGCATCTCGAACGACACCGAGCCCTTCACGCTCCCGTCGGCGAGGCCCGCGACGTCGGCGAGCAGCGCGGGATCGCAGCCGGTGGAGGCGAGCGCGCCGAGCGCCGCGACGCCGGCGGCGCCCACCACGAGACCCAAGGTCGAGATGCTGGCTCTCACGGACCCTCCTCCGCCCAGTGTACGCCGCGACCGCGCGGGCCGCGAGCAGGGCGCCGCGCCGCGCAGAAAGACGACGCAGAGAACGCTACTTGTCGCGCGTCTTGCCGCCGCCCCACCTGTGAGTCGACGCGCAGATCTCGTCGGCGTACGCGAGCCGGTGGGCGTCGTCCGGGCCGTAGGTCTTCGCGAGCTCGCTCTCCACGACGCCGGTGGCCGCGGTGAGCGCGAGGAACATCTGCGTGACCGGGTGCACGCGCTCGCCAGGGGCCGGCTCGGGGCGGAGGCCCGCGCGCACCTCGGCCGCCCGCGTGTGCGCCTCGCGCGCAGCTTCGCGGTCCGACGCCATCGCCAGGTCGTAGATGAGGTGCGGGCAGCTCTCCACGCCGATCTTCTCCACGATGTCGGGGCTCGCCCCGAGCGCCTGCACACACAGCGGCTTGATCTTCTCCCACGTCGCTCGGTTGGCGTGTTCGAAGGCGTCGCGGAGCACGGGCGTGTCGCTGGGTGCGAGCCCCAGCTTCGTCAGTCGCTCCGGCGCGAGCGTCTTCATCGCGCGCGCGGAGCACGGGAAGCGGTACTTCACCTCGCCCTTCTGCGCGAGCGCGGTCCAGTCCTCCTTGTCGAGGTCCCACTCGCTGCGGGTGCGCGGCGCGGCGCCGTCGCTGAGCGACGCGAGGCGGGTCTCGGTGGCGGCGAGCTTCGCCTCGAGCGCGCTCTTCTGCGTCGCGAGCGCCTCGAGCCGGCCGCGGTACTCGCTCACCTGCGCGACGAGGTTCTGGTTTGCCTTCGCGAAGGGCTCGTCCGCCGCGGCCGCCGCCCGCGCCTCGAACGCGCTCTCCGACTCGCCGAGCGCGCCCTTCTTCGCGCCGTCGGGCCCGAGGCTCGCGCTCTCGCCGGCCGAGAGCTCCACGCGCTCCGACCCGCGCGACGCCGCCACGCGCCCCTCGTGGACGCCGACGAACACCAGGGCGCCCGCGAGCGCCCCCACCGAACCGACCTTCCAGTCCCTCTTCTGCATCGCCTCTCCCTCACCCGTCGTCGTACCCGTCGCTGCCTTCGCCTCGGCCTCGCCGCCGCGCACTTTCACCGTGAAGCACGCGCCCTCCCCGTCCACCTCGCCCGCGGGGGTCCGCACGCGGAGGTGGCCGCTGGCCGGCGCGTGCTCCACGCGGTAGAACACGTCGCCGCCCGACTGCGTGACCTGGTCGCCGTCCCACGCGACGCGCGCGCCAGGCTCGAGCACCGCGATCGCCCGCCCCGCCGAGATCGTCGCCTCGGTGCGCGTCGTCGCCACGATCTCGCCGCGCAGGTCCGCCGGCCTGCCGAGTCGGAGGAGCAGCGCGGCGGCGATCGCGACGGCCACGCCGCCCCAGAGGAGCACCGCGGCGCGGCGCCGCCGGCCGGCGGTTCTCGGCTTCACCTCGACGACGGGCGCGAGCGCCGCCGCGGGAGGCGGGAGGTCCGTGGTCTCCGCGCGGGGCGCGTCCACCTCGTCGAGCCGGGCGAGCACCCGGGCGGCGAAGTCCTCCGGCGGGGCCTGGACGGGCCAGTCCGAGAGATCGAGCGGCGCCGCGGCGTCGGGCTCGGGCTCGACCATGTCCGGCCCCTCCTCGTCGGCGTACCCCGCGCTCGCGTCTGGCGTCGTCTTCCCGCTCACGGCGTCCTCCAGTCTCGTCGCAGCGCCTCGCGCATCTTCTCGCGCGCCCGAAAGAGCCGCGTCTTGGCGGTGCTCTCGGGCACGTCGAGCGCGGCCCCAATCTCGGCCAGCGAGAGCCCGTGCAGGTCGTACAGCACGAGCGCCGCGCGCTGCTCGTCCGGCAGCGCCTCGGCCGCGCGGGCGATGGCCTGTCCCAGCTCGCGCTGCGAAAGGGCGCTCTCGGGCGTCGCGTCCCCGTCGCGCGGCGCCTCGACCTCGTCCGCGTCGTCGACCCGCGCGCGGCGGCGCCGCCGGCTGTCGAGCGCGAGGCGCGTCGCGATGGTGAGCAGCCACGTGGAGACCTTGGCGGGGCCGTCCGGGTCGAACCTCGGGAAGGCTCGAAACGCCCGAAGGAAGGTCTCTTGCGCGAGATCGTCGACGTCGCTCGAGCGCCCGAGCAGGCGCGACAACAGCGCGAACACCTTGCCCTGGTGAATCGTAACAAATATCCGAAATGACTCAGGATCTTGCGCGCAGCACCGCGCGACCAGCGCCCGCGACGTGGCGGCGTCGGCCTCCGCGCCGAGGCGGCCGGCCGGGCCCGGGGGCGCAGCGGAAGGCGCGATACTCATGGCGACCCCTATCATCGCCCGTACCACGCCGCGCTCGGCGAAAGGTTCCCGAGAATCGACCGCGTCGTCGGGCCGGCTACGGTTTGTCGTCGGGCTCGTCGGAGTCGGCGCCGCCGCTCGGCGTCGCGGCCCTCGCGCCGGTCGCCGTGTACGCCTGCGAGCACTTCGGCTGGGAGCCGCCTTGCTTCTGCACGGTGATGTGGAACGGGGTGGTCGGCTTCGCGGCGCTCACGTACGTGCCCGCGAGCGCGTCGCAGGTCGGGGGCGTTCCGAGCGGCGCCACCTGGCACACGATCAGGCGCGGCTCCTTGCCCGGATCGCCCTTGGGCGGGGCGCCCGCCTCGTCGATCTCGCGGATGAGGTCGCCCATCCGGGTCGGGTCGAACACCATCGCCTCTTGGCACCCGGCTTTGCGGAGCTCCTTCGTGCCCGGCGCGGTGCGCGCCTCTTCCGCCATTTTGGAGCCCTCTCCGATGACGCGGGCGATCTTCTTGCCTTCCGGGCTCGACATCACCTGCCACGCGCCGATCGCGACGACGATGACGCCGACGACCACGAGCGCGGCGAGCACGAGCACGGCGATGAGGCACCCGCTCATGCCCTTCTTCGGTTGGACCGGCTGACCGTAGCCTTGCTGCGGATGTTGCACGTGAGGCTCCTGTGGCGCGCGAGGGGCGCGTCCTCTCTAGGTACAGCGTTCTCCCGTCGCTGAGAACGCCCGCGAGCGCCGGTGTCGCGCCAGCGCCCCGCGGTGCTAGAGTCGACCAAAATGGTGCGCCTCCGCCCGCTGCTGTCCGTCGCGCCGCTGCTCGCGGCGTTCGCCGCGTGCGCCACCTTCGGGACGTCGTCCGACCCCAAGGGCGTGGTGGAGGCCGGCGCAGGCGCGCCGCCCCCCCTCGACGCCGCCGTCGACAGCGGGCCGGTCGCCGCCGACGCCGAGCCCGACACGCGCCGGGCAGGCGACGCGGAGCCGCCGGACGGGGAGCCGCCCGACGCGGCCCCGACCGTCGCGAAGCGGCTCGTGTTCGTCACCGCGGAGGTCCACGACGGCGCGTTCGCCGTGGCGAACTCGGGGACCGTGGCGCTCGCCCAGGCTGACGCGCTCTGCGCGACGAGCGCGCGCGGCCTCCCTGGCCTGTGGGTGGCCTACCTTTCTTCGCCGTCCGTGGATGCGCCGAGCCGCCTCCCCGACGCGACCGAGTGGTACCTGCCCGGCGCGGGCGGATCGCTTGGCCCGCGGGTGTTCGCGTCGCGCGCGGACATCCCGCTCGGGCCCGAGGTCGCGATCGACGTGACCGCGGCGGGCACCCCGATCGATCCCACGCTGAACCTGGTGTGGACCGGCACCGACGTGAATGGCGTGCGCGATCCGAGCGGCGTTTGCGGGGATTGGCGGGCGCCGGCGGCGATGGGGCGGGTCGGCGAGGCCACCTCGGCGGACCTCTCGACCTGGAGCTCAGTCCAGACCGCCAACTGCGCGAAGAGCGCCCGCATCTACTGCTTCCAGCGCTGAGCGCACGATCTGCGCGTCGCGCCGCAGGCGCTGCGCGGCGGGCCGTCGCCCAGGGCCGCGGCGCTTGGCGCGCCACCGGGCACGCCGGGTGCAAGCGCGCTCGGCATGTCCCACCCCGACGAGAGCCAAGCCGCCCCGCACGCCCCGCACGCCCCGCACGCCCCGCACGCCGTGCGCGACGGGCACGTCGAGCTCACTCGCCGCGACGTCGTCGCGGGGGCCGTGGGCCTCGGCCTGGCCGCCGCCTGCTCGTCCTCCGACTCGGCCGAGCTCGAGGCCAAGGCCCCGCTCCCGGCTTGGAACGGCACGACGCGGGCGGTGTGTGTGCGCACCACGCCCAGCGGCGCGGGCGGCCAGCCGTACGTCGCGGGCTACGCGGGCGAGAAGTCGCTGCCCACCGGCACGTTCGACCGGTACCGGTCGGCCCGCGAGGGCGCGAGCACCGCGGGCGAGTTCTGGGTCGCGCGCAAGGGGCCGCGCTCGTTCGTGGTGGGCGGCGCCGAGTACACCTCCGAGAGCGCGGCGTCGCTCAAGCTGCCGGCGAGCGCGACCATCACGCTCGACACCCCGTTCGAGCTCAACCTCGACGCGCCGGTCGGCGTGCCCCAGCCGGGGAGCATCACCGCGAAGCTCGCGCTCGGGGGCGCCGCGCTGACGACCGCGTCCGCCTCGGGGACGTACACCGTCGTGAGCCGCGACGCGATCGGGACCGCCGCGTCCGGCCTCTCCGTGTCGGGGTGCACACACCTGCGAATCGAGGCCGAGGTGCCTGTGTTCTTCGGCGCCACGGTGAAGACCAAGACGCAGGTCTGGTACTCGGACACCGTCGGCTTCGTGAACGTCGTCCTCGACGAGCCGCTCGGTCTCGGCTTCGGCGTGCAGGGCTCACGCAGCTCGCGCGACCTCGCCGACGGCTACGCGAGCGTCGAGGGCGTCGGCGTGGTGGGCAAGGGCGCGGGGCCGCGCTTCGCGGTGAGCAGCCACGACGCGAAGGGCGCCTTCGACGCCGACAAGGAGACGCACGCGAAGATGCTCGTCGAGCTGCGCTGGATCGACGAGGCCGCCGCGAAGACCGACAAGCGCCCCTACGTGGACGCCGATCTTGGCACCGTGATGGGCACGTTCCCTGCGGAGCTCACCCAGGCGCCCGTCTCGTTCTTCCACCCGGAGGAGAACGGCAAGGGTTACGTGTACTGGTACTACTACGCCGACGAGGCCGCGAAGAACGAGCCCACGAACGGCATCGCTTACCACGCGGGCGTGCGCTACGACCCGAGCTTCAGCCCGCTGCGCGTGACGGCGCGCGTGGTCTACAAGCGGCTGTAGGCGCCGCGCTCGCTCAGCCGAGGAGGAGCGAGGGGAGCACCTCCCCCGCCTTTCCGAGCACGACGTCGTCGAAGGCGTCCGCGTTGTCGGGTCTCTCGAGGCCGACGTACACCGTCCGGACGACCTCGCCCGAGGAGCGGCGGTAGTCCATCTCGCGCACGAGGCCGGCGGCCGGGTACACCACGCCGGAGCTCCCGACGCACAGGAAGACATCGCAGGCCTGCACGGCGCGCTTGATGCGGTGGAGCTCGAACGGCACCTCGCCGAACCACACGATGTGGGGCCGCTGGAGCGCGCCGCACGTGCAGCGCGGCAGCTCCTCGAACGCGCTCCGCTCGTCGTGGAAGGGCGCCTCCTGGCATTCCGGGTCGGAGCAGCGCGTCTTCATGAGCTCGCCGTGCATGTGGACCACCCGCGTGGAGCCGGCCGCCTCGTGCAGCGCGTCCACGTTCTGTGTGCACAAGAAGAGCCCGTCGCCCAGGCGCCGCTCGAGCTCGGCGAGGGCGAGGTGGGCCGGGTTGGGCGCGACCGTGAGCGACTGCGCGCGTCGCTGCGCGTAGAACCGCCAGACGAGCGCAGGATCGCGCTCGAAGCCCTCCGGCGAGGCGACGTCCTCGACCCGGTGCTCCTCCCAGAGCCCGTTCGCGTCTCGGAACGTGCGAATGCCGCTCTCGGCGCTCACTCCGGCGCCCGTGAGGACGAAGACCTGGGTGCCCGGCGAGAGCGAGAGCGGCGCGCGCATCCCCCCACTCTCCGCCCCGCTGGGCGCCGTGTAAAGGCGCGCGGCTAGGCGTCCGCGCGCGCGCGCACGACCGCCGGCACCCCCCCGCGAGGACGCAGCGTCGCGAAGTCGTCCTCCGTGATCGTGCGCTTCGGATCGATGTCGAAGCGCCAGCGGCGGAGCAGCGTCGCGAGGACGATCGGCCCCTCCATCATGGCGAAGTGCACGCCGATGCAGAAGCGCGGGCCCGCGCTGAAGGGCAAATAGGAGCTCTTTGGGCGCAGCGCCTCGCGCTCGGGCAGCCACCGATCGGGATCGAAGCTGTCGGGCTCGGGGAAGACCTCCGGGCGGTGGTGCTGGGCGTGGGCGCTCACGAGCGTCAGCGTGCGCGCGGGGAGCGTCGTGCCGCAGATCGTCACCTCCTCGAGCGTGCGCCGCGCGAACATCATGATGGGCGGGTAGAGCCGCATGGTCTCGCGGAAGACCCGCGTCAAGAACGCGAGCCGCTCGGGCTGCCACTCGGTGATCGGTCCGTCGCCGAACGCGTCGGCCTCGGCCTGCGCGCGGGCCGCGGCCTCGGGGTGTCGGGCGAGGAGGTAGAAGGCCCACGCGAGCGCGGTCGCCGTGGTCTCGTGCCCCGCCACGAAGATCGTGATCGCCTCGTCGCGGACCTGCTTGTCGCTCATGCGCCCGCCGGTCTCGGGGTCCTCCGCGGTGAGCAGCCGGGTGAGCAGATCCTTGCGCGCGAGGCCGCTCCGCCGCCGATCGTCGATCATCCCCTGGATGCGCTCGTCCAGCAGCGCCGCCGCGGCGCGCATCTTCGGGTCGCGCACGCCGGGCACGAGGAACGGATCGGTGGCGCGCTCGTGCGCCCGCGCGAAGAGCGCGCCGAGCCGTCCGGGCGCCTTCGCGGCGAGCGCCTCGGTGCCGTCGAGCAGGAGGAGGTGGGCCACGAGCGCGGGGCTCGCGATGTGCGCGTTCACCCACGCGAGGCAGGTCGTGAGCGCGCTGCCGAGCGCATCGGCCTCGTCGAAGGTGTCCGCGTCGAAGAGGGCCTTCCCCACGACGCTCATCGCGATCCGGGTGGTCTCGTGGGCCACGTCGATCGCGCCGCCGTCGCGCATGCCGTCGGCCGCGCGCTCCGCGACGAGACGCATCGTCTCGGCGTAGGTGTGCATCGGCGCGGGCTGGAAGAGCGGCGACATGAGCTTGCGCTGCCGCCGCCAGAGCGCCCCCTCGCTCGTGAAGAGGCCCTGGCCCGCCAGCCGGTAGAGGAGCACGCGGATCCCGGGGGATTTCTCGAAGCTCTTGCCCTTCGTGACGAGCACCTCGTGCGCCGCCTCGGGCGTGCACGTGAACACAACCGGGACGTGCATGATGCGCCCGCGCACGAGCGGCTCGTCCAGGAGCGCGAGCTGGCGCTGGAACGCGAGGCGCTCGGACGTCGAGGCCCCGAAGCTCCCAAAGAGGCCCACGTCAGGCATGCGGCGGAGGGGGTCGAGGCGGGCCATCGCCTGCGAGCTTACCTGGCTTCGGGCGCGCCGCGCCCGCTCAGCAGGTCTCGTGCGGGTGCGGGTAGGTGTCCACGTCTTCGTCGCCCTCGCGCTTCGTGAGGCAGGTCCAGTCCTTCTCGACCAGGATCTTCAGCGCGCGGTCGCCGTCGAGCGGCTGCGTGCCTTCGAAGCCCACCTGCTCCGTCGCGGCCCAGTCGCGCACCATCGAGGGCGGCGCCTCCACGCGCACGTGCGCGCCCTCCAGCGTGGCCCGCACGTGCGGCACGTCCGCGCCGGCGATCGTGTAGCTGAGCGCCGCGCCCGCGCCGAACTCGACGCGATCGGTGACCTCGCCGCCCTCCGCGAGGCGCGCCACCTCGGAGCGAGTGAGCCGGAGGCGCAGCGAGTTTCCACGGGTTCGTAGCTTCATGGGGGCGGCTCTCCTCGCGTGTGCGGGCGGGTGTCGGCGTGGGCGACGGCGTCGGTGTCGGCGGCGACGTCCGCCGGCGTGTCCCAGTCGCGGAGCCTATCACTCTCGTCGTCTGTGAGCGACAGCTCGACCGTGCCGGCGAGCGCGAGCAGCCCTTGGAGATCGTGGCGCCCCTCCGCGAGACGCGCGGCGAGCAGGGGGCGCAGCGTCGCCACCTCGTAGCGGGCGAAGAACGGCTCCCAGCGCCCGCCCCGCCGCGCCGCGCCGGCCGGCGCCGGGCCGTGCTCGACGAGCCGCGCCAGCAGCGCCTCGTCGAGGTGAGGCATGTCGCACGCGACCGCGACCGCGTCGCTGTACCCGCCCGCCGCGGCGTGCTCCAGCAGCGCGGCGAGGCCGCCGAGGGGCCCGACGCCCGGCGGACGATCGGCCAGCGCGACGGCCGGGATGTGCGCGTACTCCGCCCGCGCGCCGACCAGGACGCAGGGCACGCCGAGGCCCGCGAAGAGCGCGAGCCAGCGGGCCACGAGCGAGCGCCCGTCGCGGGTGAGCAGGCCCTTGGGCGACCCCATCCGGCGAGACTCGCCGCCGACGAACACACCCGCGATCGTCGCGCTCGAGGGGCTCACCACGCGCTACTCCGCGGGCTGCGGAGCGTCCTTGAACGTGAGCGTGCACGCCGCCTTCGCGCACGTCTCGTCCATCTCGTGGCCGGAGAACAACACCGTCATGTGGACCGCCGACGCGTACGCCCCGACGTCGTGGCAGGCCGCGAGCGACGTGATGGCCGCCTGGGTGGTGGGGTTCGTCGCCACGCCGACCACGCAGAGCACGCCCGCGCGGGGCGACGCGTTGGTGAACAGCACGTGCCCCTCGCCCTTCGACAACACGGCGAGCGTGCGGCCCATCGACGCGAGGTGGAGCACGGGGGCGGCCTTGGGGGGCTTCTCCTTGTTCGCCTCCGCGAGCCGCTCGGCGGCCACGCGCAGCTCCTCGCGGAGGCTGGCCTCGGCCCGGCGGTGCTTCACGTACGCGAGGGGGACGATCACGCATGCCGAGGCGATGGCCAGCCAGAGCGCGCTGCGGGCGACCTTCTCGACGCGGTCGAACCAGGCCATGTCGAGCGCGCTACGCGCAGGCACGGAGCTCGCTGCGGGCGTCGCGCTCGGCGCAGGCGTGGGGCTCGC